>JBHHYR010000013.1:0-38226 GCA_046757585.1 Binatia bacterium
AACGCGGCGAGCCTGCGAAACGCTCGCAAAGCCGCGGCCCGCACTGCGCACCACAGCACCTGCCCCAGCGTGCGCGTGTCTCCACCTCGCAGACGGTTGTGTTGCACGACACCTCCTGTCCTGTTCGCGGCCGGCGCAGCCAACACGGCCGCCACCCGAAACGTTTACAATTACGGAACCATGATCGGTGAGGGGAGCAGCGGGCGCTACGAGCTACGGGCGTCTTTCCAGCTGGCGGAGCTTGGCGTACAGCAGGATCATCACGATCACGATCAGGCCGAGAGGCACCAGCAAGTGGCGCCGCCGCGCCTGGGCCTCGGCCAGCGAGCTCCTAGCAGATGCTTCACTGGCAGCAGCCGACTTGATTCCTTCTTGCACCGCCCGCAGGACGGCAGAGGGGTCACCGAGATGCGTGTCGGTCCGTACCTTGACCAACCGGGGGCGCACGTCCTGACGGTAGGTATATTCCTCCTCGCTGACCTCCATCCCCATCGTGCGGGCGCGTGCGAGCATCGTCTCCGTCGCGGTCATGACGCTCTTCAACTTCTCGATGCCTTGACGCATCTTGACGGCACCCGCGTACCCAGCGCTGCCTGGCTCGTGACACCGCCGGCAGACGGTGCCTGGTGCACCGCCGAGCATGTCGTCGCTGGCGCGGTGGATCTCGTGGTTGCTGTGACACGTGACACACTCCGGCAATCCGAGTTTGTCAAAAGTGGGCTTGTGGGGGCTTTTGATGAAGAACGCAGCATTGTTGACGTGACATTGGCCGCACACCTCGGCGATCGAGTTCACACCCGGCGGAAACGCCCCGTGATTGCCGTGGCAGTCGTTACACGCCGGCGCCGAAAGGTCGCGCTGCACTAGCAGCAGGTTGGCATGGACGCTGCGCTTGTATTTTTCCTCCTGATCGGTCGGGATCTTGTATGCCGCCATGTACTGCGGATTCGAGTGGCAGTGGCCGCAAGTGGCGGGCACGTTGGCTGGATACACTGGCGAGCGTGCTTGGTCCGGCGGCAGGATGCCGTGTACACCGTGGCAGCTCACGCAGGTCGCCACTTTCTGGTCTCCTCTTCGCAGCCGCTGCCCGTGAACACTCGTCCAATATTGATCGAGCTGGTCCGTCGGGAGCCGGGGGCTGAACCGGCGCATGTAAGCTTCATCGGCGTGACAGCGCCCGCAGAATTCCGGAATGTCTTCATGCTTTGGCTTGCCGCGGAAACCCTTCTCCGGCGCCATCGAGGTTTCGTCCATCGCAGTTGCGTCGCCTCCATGGCAGTCCACGCACGAGAGCCCCTTGGCGGCGTGAATGTCCTGCTTCATGCCTGCGACTGGTGCGTTGAGCGGCGCGGGCAGCAGGGCGTGGCATTTCACGCACGTATCCGGTGTCGCTGCCGCCGATCCTTTGGCTGCGGCGCAGCGGGCGACCACGCTCAGCATGGCTGCGCACCCGAGAAGCAGCACGGACCGCCGTGCAACCGCCAGTGCCTTGTCCGCAAGCGAGGTAGGCATGGGTTCGATCGGCCGTCAGTAGGGTTTCACGTAGGCGAGCGTCACCATGGTGAGCATGAAGAGCACGATTCCCACGCCGATCAGTGTAAACAGGAGGCTCTGCTGATTGCGGGCAGCCCGCCGATCGAGAAAAGGGACGCACACGAGGAAGGCCCCGCCTACCAAGAAGGTGCAGATGCCCACGACCTCGCCATCGATCCCGAGGATCTTTGCGGGGAGGTACTTCAAGCTCTGCGACACGAACGTGAAGTACCACTCCGGACGAATGCCGGCAGGCGCGGACGCAAAGGCGTCAGCCTTTTCTCCCAGCTCCCAGGGGAAGAACGTGCACAGCGCCAAGAGTACGCCGAACACGCCCAACCACAGGATCGCGTCACGCATGATGAACCCGGGGTAGAAGGGCATACCCGCGTGCGCGGTGTGTTTCGACGAGATCGACTCGCTCATGCCCTGGCGCTGAATCAAGAGAAGGTGGATCAACAGAACACCGAAGAACGTCGCCGGAAGCATCGCCACATGAAAGCCGAAAAAGCGGGTCAGGGTAGCGCCGCCCACGACCTCCCCACCGCGTAGCAGCCGTGCCACACCCGGGCCGATGACTGGTAGGATGCCCGCGATGTCGGTGCCGACCTTGGTCGCAAAGAATGCCAGCTGGTTCCAGGGCAGCAGATAACCCGAGAATCCGAAGGTCAGTGTGAGCCCCAGCAATGCCATGCCGGTCAGCCACGTCAACTCGCGTGGCGGCCGATACGCCTTGAGGAAATACACGCTGAACATGTGCACGAACACTGCGAAGACCATCAGATTGGCCGACCACGAATGCAACGAGCGAATCAGCCACCCGAACGGGACGCGCGTGACGATGAACTGTACGCTCTCGTACGCGCTGTCCGTCCCGGGCTTGTAGTAAAACAGTAGCAACAAGCCCGTGACGACCTGGATGCCGAACAGGAACAACGATACGCCCCCGAAGTAGTACCAGACGGTGTGCCCTTCGAGGGGCACCGTCTTGTGGCGCAGGAACGCGATGGCATCCCGGATGCCCAGCCGTTCATCGAACCACGCGCCAATGCCGGTCCTAGGCGCGGCGGGAGACGACAACTTGTTCTCCTTTCACGATGACGTTGTACGATTCCAGCGGCCTGGGCGGAGGGCCCGAAACGTTCTTGCCTGCAAGATCGAAGTGACCGTTGTGGCAGGGGCACCAGATCTGCTCGAGGTCGGGACGATACTGCACCGTGCAGTGCAGGTGCGTGCACACCGCTGAGAAGGCGCGCCATTCACCGGACGGAAGCCGGATGAGAATGCCGGGGTGTAGGCCGAAGCGAAAGATCTTGCCGGAGTTCGGCTTCACCTCGGAGACGGTGGTGGCGACGACCGTATTGGCAACGACCTCACGCACCTTCGGTGGCGTCAGGTAGCGCGCCACGGGGTAGAAGACCGTCCCGAGGAATGCCAAGACCCCTCCCGACAACAGCACGTCCAACAGCCGCCGCCGTCCCATGCCGTTTCGGCTTTCGCCCTCCATCCTCACCTCCGTACTGGTTCCCCGTAGAGCATTCGCCGCGTCTGCCTGCAAGAACCGGGACAGGGATACCCTGTATCAGGAACACCTAATCAGCGCAGGGTTTATTCCCAAAACTCGGAATGCATGCAAGCGCTGCCATCAGTCGTGAACGTGACGGACACCGGCGTACCCGCCGGCACCCTTTCTGCTGGGTATGCCGCACCGAAAGGAGGGCGTGCAGGGGCGTGAGCCGGCGGACTGACGGAGCGGGCCGCTCTACGTCAAAGTTGACGTGCTGGAACCTAAGACAGAGGAGGACGCTTGACGGTCATGGCAGACGATCGCGCGAGTCGCCGGTCCTTTCTGCGCAAGCTGTTAGGGGGCTGCCTGTTTGCGGGGCTCGGGGGTACCCTTGCCTCGGTTGGAGCCTACCTCTTTCCAGCTGACGCGGTCAGCTCCGCTCTCGGGCCGCGGCGAATCAAGGTTGGAAGGGCGGGCGACGTTCCACTGGGTCACGGAAAGCTCACCCTGATAGAAGACGAGCCGGTATGGGTCGTCCATCTCGCAAGAGATTTCGTGGCCATGTCGGCATGGTGCACGCACAAGGGCTGCATCGTGAAGTGGGAGGTGGAGAGGCGCCTGTTCGCCTGTCCCTGTCATCAAGGGATGTTTGACGGCCGGGGAAACGTGATTTCAGGACTGCCGCTGCGACCCCTGCGGCGCTTCCGCGTCGGTGTCGTCGGGGGAGACCTGTATGTCTCGAGGCGACCGCCCCGACTCTAGCAGCACTGTGGCCGCTCCTGGCAGAGAGGTCGTCGGGATGCAGTGCGGACAGGGCGGCCGGCCTCGGATCAGTTCTCTTCACTACCTTGGTGCCCTGGTGCTGACCGCGTTCTGCCTGGAGGTCGTCACCGGCACCCTCTTGATGGTCTACTACCGGCCCGCTGCGGGAGCTGCCTACTACAGCACAGGTATCATCATGGACGAGGTGCGGTTTGGATGGCTGGTCCGCTCGCTGCACCAGCGGGGCGCCGACCTCCTCGTTCTCCTGCTGTTGCTCTTCATGGCCCGTGTCTACTTCGCTCGTGCCTATCAGCGCCCGCGACACTTGAACTGGGCCTCCGGCGTCGTCTTACTCGTGCTCGTACTGGCTCTGGGCTTTACCGGCACTCTTCTGCCGTGGGATCAGTACGCATACTGGTACACGGAGTCGGCCCGGCAGACGGTCGCCGGCATCCCCGTCCTCGAGCAGCGGTTGCTGGGTCTCTTCTGGGGTGGTTGGGACCTCGGCGAAGAGGTGCTGCTGCGGTTTTACGCTTTCCACGTCGGGGTGCTACCGTGGCTTGCCGCCACGTGCCTGGGCGTCCACTTTCTCCTGGTTTGGAGGGTCCGGAGCGCACAACCGGCGGCGGCGTCTGCGGCGCTTTGGAGTCCAGATTTTCTTCTCAGCCTGCTGATTGCGGCGCTGCTGCTCGGGGGGTTGCTCGTATCTGCCGCCGTGTGCCTGCCCGCTTCTCTCGCTGTGCAGGCAGATCCACTGTCTGGGCTGCCGCACGTACAACCGCCGTGGTATCTACTTGCTGTACGCGGTCTGCTCCAGCGTCTCCCCGGTTGGTTGGCTGCCCTGAGCACACTGGCTTTTTTCTCGCTGCTCTTGCTTCTCCCGGTCCTGGACCGCGCAACGGCCCTGCCCGTTTGGAAGCGAGTGCTGCACGGGGCGGCGGGCCTCGCGGTCATCAGTCTGTGGGTGTTCTTGAGCCTCGTGGCATACCTCCGGTAGCGTATGCGTACCTGGATTCACTTTCTTGCCGTCGTAGCCCTTCTTCCCTGCGCCTCGAGGCAGGTCGAGGGGGCGTGTGGGACCTGCCACCCCGGCGTCAAAACCGACTACCGGCAGAGCGTTCACAGCGAGGACTTTGGCTGTCCCGTTTGCCATGGGGGAGACCCCACAGCCATGACCTTGGAGGCGCATGCCGTGGCGAAGGGATATCTCGGCACACCTGCTAGGCAGGACATCCCCCGTCTCTGCGCGTCCTGCCATGCCGATCCCACGCGCATGCGACCGTTCGGCCTTCCCACCGACCAGTATGCGCAGTACCAGACTTCGGAGCATGGCCGGCAACTTGCGCGAGGGGACACGCGGGTGGCGGTCTGCACCGATTGTCATGGAGCCCATCGCATTCTGCCGCCGGAAGAACCGACCAGCCCCGTTGCCCGCCGCAATATTGCGGCCACCTGTGGTCACTGTCACTCCGACCATGCGCTCATGGCGGCGTACAGCCTTCCGGCGGATCAGGTGCAGCAGTTTTGCCAGAGTGTCCACGGCGTCGCTCTCCTGGTCGAGGACCACCCCTCCGCCCCGACCTGCGCGACCTGCCATGGTGCGCACGGAGCGGCCGCCCCGCAGGTCGGGTCGATCCGTCGGGTCTGTGGGCACTGCCACCAGCGTACGCGTGAGTATTTCGACGAGAGCCCCCACAGGAAGGCAACGGACGCGGGTAAGATGTCCGAGTGCGTCAGCTGCCACGGCTATCATGACACGGCGCCTCCCGATCTCACGCTCTTCGACACGGCGTGCCGGAAATGCCACGCACGGGGTAGCGCAGCCTTCCTGACCGGGCAGAAGCTCAAGACGGTCCTGAGCCGCGCCCGGGAGGCCATCGAGGCCGCAGCAGCCGAACTGGCCCGTGTGGACAGGCTCTTCCCGACGGTGGTGCGGTATCGCCCGCGGCTGCAGCAGGCACGGGCGTCTTACCTGGAAGCGTTGCCGGTGCAGCATTCCCTCGCCATGCAGCGAGTGGATGACCTCACCAGAAGCGCCCGTTCTACTGCGGAGGACGTGCAAGCATCAGTGCATGCAGCCGAGCAAGCGAGTCAGCTACGCTACATCGTGCTTGGGGGTGCGTGGCTCTTCATTCTGTTCACTGCCGGTGTGGCCTACCTCTACAAGCGGGAAAGGAGTCGCGACCATGCGGACACCGGTCAGGAATGACAGTCGCCGGCGCGGCAAGCCGCTGCAAGCATGGGAGTGCCGGTAAACAAATGGGTGCAGCGGACGGCGGTGACGCTGGCCGTGTTCGTGCCGGCGGGCGCGGCCGTGCTGTTTTTGGGTATGCAGGTCTCCTCCGAGCCCCGGTTCTGCGGCAGTTGCCACTACATGACTCCGTACTATGAGTCGTGGCGGGGGTCGACCCACCATGATGTCGCCTGCGTCGAGTGTCACATCCCCCCTGGGATCAAGTCAGAGCTGCGCAAGAAATACGAGGCCCTGGCCATGGTCGCGCGCTATTTCACGGGAACGTACTCGACCAATCCCTGGGCCGAGGTCGATGATCGAAGCTGCCTGCGCAGCGGCTGCCACACCAAGCGGGTGTTGTTGGGTAAGGAGGTCTATCGGGGCATCCTCTTCGATCACCAGCCACATCTGACGGAAATGCGTCGCGGAAAGCGCCTGCGTTGCACCAGTTGCCATTCGCAGATCGTGCAGGGGAGCCACATCTCCGTCACCGCGACCACGTGCTTCCTGTGCCATTTTAAGGACGTCCCTCTGAATACGGGCACGGCCGGCTGTACGCTCTGTCATGCCATACCGGAGCAGACGATCACGACGGCCGGCCTCGCCTTCGACCACGGCGAGGTGAAGCGGTTCGATATGAACTGCACCTTGTGCCACGAGGGGGTCGTGAAAGGGAACGGCGCGGTGCCACGCGAGCGCTGCTACACCTGCCACAATGATCCGAAACGCCTGAGCTTGTACGGACAGACGGCATTACTGCACCGGATGCACGTCACCCGGCACAAGGTGGAATGCCTGAACTGTCACATTGAGATCGTTCATAAGATACCCGCCCGCGAGGCGGTGCTGGCCACTACCTGCCGGCGCTGCCACAGCTCGGCCGCCGGCCACTCGGCGGTGCGTGATTTCTATCGTGGCATCGGAGGGCAGGGGGTGAAGCCGCGACCCGCGGTGATGTACCTGGCCGGCGTCCGCTGTGAGGCGTGCCATACGGCTCGCCATGCCGGGGCCGCGCGTGCCAGCGACGTGAGCTGCATGTCGTGCCACGGGCCAAAGTACCTCACGATTTATCGCACTTGGCAGGTCGGTTTGGCAAAGAGACTAGCCGGGGTTAGCAGCGAGATCCAGGAAATCCGGAAGCAGTGGAAGGGCCAGCGGGATGCAACGCAGGAGGAGGCGCTGCGTGAGGCGGAAGCCAATGTTGCTTTGGTCGAGGCGGGAAAGGGGATTCACAACCCGGCATACGCGCTGGATCTGCTCGAACGGTCGCATGAACAACTGAGCGCAATCCGCGGCACGACGAAAGATGGAACAGGCCGGATGACACCGCCTTGGCTCGAGGCGCCGTACGCGGCGGACTGCCTCAGGTGCCACTTCGGCATCGAGTATCTTTCCCGGCCTGCCCTCGGCCACGAATTTCCGCATGGGACCCACGTGGTCTCTGCACGTCTCCGGTGCACCATTTGCCATGACGGTATGGAGCATCATGGTGGGTTTAAGATCAACGCTGCGCGGTGCGAGCGCTGCCATGCGCAGGTCAGGGGGCCGATGGTGAACGTGGCAGCCAAGGAATGCCTCACGTGCCATACTGCAGACATCGGGACGGTGTCAGACGCTGTCGCCTTCCCGCACCGGAAGCATATCGCCGCCGGTCTCGGTTGCGAGCTCTGCCATACAGGCGTCATGAAGAAACCCCATCTGGAATTTGCGCGTTCCACCGGAGCTCTGCCCAAGCTCGGTCACGCGTTTTGTGGTACATGTCACGCTGGTGATGTGCCGTCGGCCGAAGAGGTCCCTCCGGAAGGAGCGGACTGTACCAAGTGTCATGTGGCGTTCTAGGTATTACGACGCTGGGGCGGTACTGCTTCTTCTGCTGGCGGTGGCGCTGACGGGTTCCGTGGCGCTGTGCCAGGAGAATGCGGTCTGCCTCAGCTGCCACGGTGAATCCACACTGACGCGAGTTTCCAAGAGCGGCAAGGAGATCTCGCTGTACGTCGATCCGTCAGCCTTCAAGGCATCGGTTCATGGTGTCTTCTCGTGCGTGAACTGCCACGTTGATGCGACGAAGATACCCCATGCGCAAAAGCTGAAGCCGGTGAATTGTGGTTTGTGCCACGAGGGTCCGGTGACAGCTCTCGCTCGTGGGGTCCACGGTAAGGCTCGGCAGCGGGGCGTGGCGGATGCGCCCACCTGCAGCGACTGTCACGGAAAACACGATATTCTGCCGAGCCCGAACCCCGCGTCGCGTACGCACCCGTTGCACGTGGCGCTGACGTGTGCCCAATGCCACTCAGACCCCAGCTTCGTGCGCCGGCACAGCATTCCCATACCCGACCCGCTGGCAGCCTACAGGGCCAGTGTCCACGGGATCGCGGTGATGTCGGAGCGTGATTTCAAAGCGGCGACGTGCGTCAGTTGCCATGGATCGCATGACATCCGCAACAACGAAGATCCTGAGTCGTCCATCTACTGGCAGAACGTCAGCGGTACGTGCGGGAACTGCCACAGGGAGGTGCTGCGCCAGTACAGCCAGAGCGTGCATGGCCAGGCGGTGAAGCGTGGAGTGCGCGATGCCCCCACGTGCATCGATTGCCATGGGGAACACCGTGTGCAGTCGCCACGACAGCGCACGTCTCCCGTGAACCCGCTCAACGTCTCGACCGAAACCTGCGGCCGCTGCCATGCATCGAAACGCATCAACTCAAAGTATGGCTTACCGGCCGGGCGCCTGAAGACCTTCGAGCGGAGCTACCACGGGCTGGCCCTTCGCGCTGGGGAGGTGGAGGTGGCCAACTGCGCCAGCTGCCACGGGATCCATAACATCCTGCCTTCCTCAGACCCACGGTCGACGATCTTCCCGGCGAACCTGCCGCAGACGTGTGGCCAGTGTCATCGGAACGTCAGCGAAAAGGTTGCGGTCGGTCCGGTACACCTCACGACGAGTAGCACGCCGGGGCGTATCGTGTACTGGGTCAGACGGCTCTACATTTGGCTCATCGCCGGGGTGATCGCCCTAATGGCGATCCATAACGGTCTGGATTTCATCCGGCGGGCGCGGCGCATCCTCACGCGGCGTGCTGGACCTGAGAGCCCGGGGCGGAGCAGTGACACTGGGAACCGAGGATGATGCTGCGCAGGCCGCATCGGCAAGGGGGAACGTTGACGGTGTGCCAATGAATAACGAGCGGTTCAACCTCAGTCAGCGCGCCGGAGCGTACTACATGCGTTGGAGTCGCGCGGAGCGCATCCAGCACTGGATCCTTGCCTTGAGCTTCCTCGTCCTGGTGATCACCGGGTTTGCGCTGCGGTACCCGGACACCTGGTGGGTACGTCCGTTCACGGGATACGAGTGGCTGTTCAATCTGCGTGGGGTGGTACACCGCATCGCCGGCGCGTCGCTGATTCTTCTAGGACTCTACCACGTGACCTATTTGGCGGTGACCGCACGCGGCCGCCTGCAGATCGCCGCCCTGCGTCCCAGGCTGCAGGACGTGCGCCAGGCCTTGCAGAATCTCCGATACAATCTCGGGGCGTCCGAACAGAAGCCGAAGTTCGGCCACTACAGCTACTTCGAAAAGGTGGAATACTGGGCCCTCGTCTGGGGCACGATGGTGATGGGGACCACCGGGCTGATGCTGTGGTTCTTCTCGTCCACCTTGAGGCTTTTCCCCCGCTGGGTGATCGACCTGGCGACGGTGATCCATTTGTACGAGGCCTGGCTCGCGTCGCTGGCTATCGTCGTGTGGCATTTTTACTACGTCGTCTTCAACCCGGACGTATACCCGCTGGACAGCAGCATGCTGAACGGCCTCATCAACGAGGAGGAGCTGCTTGACGGGCATGCTGCAGAGTGGGAGGCGCTGCAGAAGCAACCGAGCGAGCCGCGGGTTCCGACGCCCGATTGCGGCTAGCGCTGGTAGAAGCGTTGGCGAGCAGAGGCTGGACGTCAGTGGTCGACTGCCGAAAGGTCAGAGGCTGTCCCCGGGAAATGTCGCTTTGGGGCTCCCCAGGACGTGCGGGCGGATGACGGTGTAGAGACGCTTTTCCGGAGCATCTCTACACCGTTCGCGATGCGGCGCCTACTTCGTGCTTCCCACGTGCAATGCCAAGGCGTTCATCTGTTCCGTGGTCAACGGCGTGCCGTAGGGCATCTGGTTCAGGTCCGCACCGGTCTTGAGAAACTGCCAGAGCACCGGGTCGGTGTCGGCAATAGGCGTGGTCGGATCTCCCAGGTAATCGAGGAAGTCGAACTGTAGCGCGGTCCGCCAGTCAGGTGGAATCGGGATCACGCCCGTCGGTCCCTGCAATTCGCCATCGGCGTACTTGGTAACGGTGATCTCACCGTTGGCCCTGTACTCCCTGATGGCGGCGTTGTCGTGGCAGTCGTCACACGCTACGGAGGGGGTCACAGTGTGCGCATAATACGGTGCGAGCACATAGAAGCTCTCGCCCTGAAAGACGAGCGACTGGAACGTCGCCGGGTACACCTTGCCACGGAAATTCAGTAGCATTTTGAAGTCCTTAGCCGGCGGTCCGAAGAAGCGCTTACCCGCCCCGGCAACCTCACTCTCGAAGTGACAGTTTCTGCACGACACGACCGACTGAACATGGCACGCCGAGCAGTCCACTTTGTCCGCGTGAATCGTATGGGCCGTGTTTGTCGGGATGGGGCCAGCCTCACCGTCCATTGCATGGCAATCCTCGCACTGCGGGCCCGGCGTTTCGAGCATGGAGACGTGCTCCGTCCCGTCGCCGTGTATCTCCGTCGTGGTGTGGCAGCTTGTGCAGGTAAAACCGGCGTCACGATGTACGTCGCCGAAGAAATTGGCTTCAGCGCCCTGGCGTGCGTGGCAGCCCATGCAGAGGGCGTCGGTGATGCCTTCGCTGGGGTTGTCAACATCCACGTGACAGTCGGCGCAGCTCGGCGTGTAGGTCGCGGGGTCAACTGGCGTCCCGTCCGCGAGAGTAGAAGCGTGACAGCCCTGACAGCTCAGCTGGCTGATCGGCACGTCGGTCAGCGTTTCGAAGCCGCGTCGTTAGGAGTGGCGTTGTAGAAGGTTGCCTTGCCGGTACGCAAGGCATGCAGGCTAGTGGGGAACGTTTTGGCAGGCGATAGTCCAGGCCCGCCGCCACCTCCTCCACCGCAGCCCACTGCACCAAGCAGCAGAAGGAATGCTGCTGCAACGTGTAACCAACCGTTTTTGGGGTTCATTGCTCACCCTCCGCGTTGCGTGCCGGGCGAGTGAGAGCTCTGCACGGGACTCGCCCAGCAACTCCCTGTCACGCGCGAAACCGCAAGAGACATGCCGTAAACGGTGGCTTCGCGCTGTCTGCAGTGTCACGCGTTGCCGGGTTCGAAGGCCTTCCAAAGGTGAGAGAGCTTCCGAGCGCTGCGAAGCAACGCAGGACCGTGATGGCGGAGGGCACGGGCAGCCCAGCCGATGGAGCTGGGCTGCCCGTGGTGCAGCAGGAGGAGGAGAGGTTACGGGGCGATGGAGAGGATCTGTTTTCGCGAGCCGATATGATTGCGGCCGTCGTTGTCCATGAGTGCGACGCCGAACGTGTAGTCATTGCCCGGCGTGAACTGCGCGTCGTCGTCGTTGCCCGTCGCCAATGCCCGCATGATGAGCACGCGGTAGCTCACGCGGGTAATGTCGTCGACCTGCGTGTAGTCAACGTTGGACTGCGTGACGATGTCTGCGACACTCCCTTCTGGCTGGGTGAGGTAGTATCCGGGGATGCCTGAGAAGCCGCGCAGCCGGGCGAGGACATCCGTTTTCTCCTGTTCGCTGAGGCTGTTGTAGCTGCCCGCTCCCGGGTGAGAGGAGACTGCGATGTCCTCGTCAAGCTCTGCACGGGAGTCCCGGGTGAATGCCACACTGGTGAGCGCCGGCCCGATGCCACCCTGGCCGGCGTTGCCATGACAGACCGCGCAGTTGGATTGATAGAGCATGTCCCCAGCAGCCGCATCGCCCTCGAATGGCATCCGGTGCCCATCCAGAATGATATAGGCTGGGTCGAGGGTAATCGTCTGGCCGTCCCAGCGGGTAAACTCCTGTAACGAACCGTCCCATTCCGTGACCGGCCCGGAACGGTTCGTAGCACCCGCCGCCCGGTTGCGATGCTCGATGCTCAGTCCAGCGTCATCCATGCGACCCGGATCCGGGCTCGTCACTTGGTCGTCCACATAACCGAGCGGTTCCGAACGAGAGGTCTTCCAGTGCCAGATGTCCACCTTGCCTTCGGCCGGCCGCATATCCAGGTCCAGCGGCTCACCGGGTGCGGCAAGGTTGTGACATGAGGCCTGGCAACCGACGTCGGCGAAGGTACCGAACTCACTTCGCGTCGGCTCGATCTCGAAGGCGAAGGCGATCTTGTCGTCATTGAGCTGCGAGGTCCAGCCGTCAGTAGACTCGTTGGGTTTCAACGGGTCGGTGGGCCCATCATAGAGCCAGCGCCGCCGGTCCAGGTTGAACACTGTGTCATTCCACTGGGCCAGGATGTAGAGGTTCTGCCCATCGTGGACGGCGCGCAGTTGCAACTCAGCCGGGTTGCCGCCGTTGAACGTCGCCAGGCCACCAAACGTGCCAGTCATGTTCAGCTGCCCGTCGCCGTACCGCAAGTTTGTACTCCGGTTGTCCAGTGTAGGAACAAACGCCGGAACACTGTCCCAGAGCGGATCATCAATGCCGGTTGGCGCGGTCGTCACACGCTGCGCCTGTAATACATCGGCTGGCACCGGGCAGCCGTTCAACGCACTGTTGACCGCGGTGAGCAGCTCGTTGATGGTCACTTGGTCGTCCCCGTTGGCGTCGAACGCCATGCAGGCACTCACCGGCTGGTTGCCAAGGGCAATGTTCACGCCCACGAGCAACTCATTGATGGTTACCTGATTGCTGCCATCGCAGTCACCGGTACAACTTGCAGCTTCCGCTCTGGCCCCGGATGACAAGCCGACTGTCATTGCCAGAAGTGTTGCAGTAATGAATGCTGTCAATTTCATAGGTGCCTTCCTTTCCCAAGTACGCTGCAGTTGTCTTGGGCAAGGGACGTGCCATCGCGGCGTCAGGCACCAATGCGGGTAGGCAACGCGCGTGTTCTCAATTTGGACGTATCAAGGGGAAGAAAATTCGCACGGTCGCGAAACAACACGCGGGGCTTGTAACGGGTCTAAGAAAATTTCAGATGGCAGCGGCGTGTCTAACGTGGCGCGAACGCTGCAGTGTGCGGGTGGCACGTGAAGCAGGCGAAGGGGAAGTGCTGTGCTCCCGAGCCGTCGCTCCGGTAGAAGGCTGTGCTCGTGTGGCAGACCTCGCAGAGTCCGCTGCCTGGACGTGTGACGCTGGCAAAGCTGCCGTCCGCGAGTCCGAGCAGGTTCATGAAGTCAACCTCGACGTTACGACTGGTGCGCCCCGATGTCCTCAGGCTTTCTCGTATCAGAACGAGATTTCTACTGCCGTGAGGGGTGTGGCACAGGACGCACTCGAAGCTGGTCCCGGCCGCTGGATCCTGGTGTGTCACCGGCCCAGTATGGCACTCGGCGCAGACCGGAACGCTGCGGTGCCCAGGGCCGACCGCCCCAGGCTGCAGGTCGCTGTGGCAGCCCTCGCAGTCAAGGCTCAGGGTGCCGTGGCCGCTCGCGGCGGCTGCTCTGACTGCTATCTGGCTGTGGCAGAACGCGCAGGAGCCGAACCGGACCTCGGTGCCTGGCTGATGCGCAGGCCCGGTGAACGAGGGCACTCGATCAGGTCCAGGCAGACTGCGGTGACCGGGCCCGAACTCCGGTGCGAGCGCGCTCTGGTGGCAGACCTCGCACGTTAAATCGACACCCGACGCCGTAATGTTAGCGGC
Source organism: Binatia bacterium (assembly GCA_046757585.1). Classification (GTDB taxonomy): domain Bacteria; phylum Desulfobacterota; class Binatia; order HRBIN30; family HRBIN30; genus JBHHYR01. The sequence continues at coordinate 13,887 of JBHHYR010000013.1, forward strand.
GAACTGGTTGTGGCAGAAGGCGCAGGAGCCGAAGGGGGCTTCGGGTCCCAGGGTGTGCGTTGGGCCGGCGAATGACGGAACGATATCGGTACCGGGTAGGGCGCGATGGCCCGGTCCATAGGTGCCTGGAAGGCGATCGTCGTGACAGACGTCGCAAGTCAGCTCGGCACTGGTGGCGGTCATGTTGCGGGCGAACTGGTTGTGGCAGAAGGCGCAGGAACCGAAGGGTTTCTCGGCACCGAGGGCGTGGGCGGGACCGGCGAACGATGGAACCTGTTCGGTGCCTGGCAAGCCACGGTGCCCTGGGCCGACTTGGCCGGGGAACCGGTCGTCGTGACAGAGCTGGCACTTCAGAACGACGCCACTTGCAAGCATGCTGACTGCCTTGGATGCGTGACAGAAGGCGCACGATCCGAACGTGGCCTCCGGACTCGGCGGCGCCCCACCGAACTTGGTTGCCCCGTTTGCCCCGCACCCCGCCACGAAGAGCACGAGGAACAGGAGCCTGGTGGCGTGTGATTTCATCTGGCTATGCCCTTGTGGCAATGGCGGCAGAGACTGCCGTCATCGACCGGCAACCGCAGGTTGCGCGTGCTCTTCGTAGCAAACTTCGCTGCTGGGCCGGACGCACCGTACTTGTGCGCAATCGCGCCCCAACGGGCTGCTACGGCCGCGCGCACCGCTTGGGGCAAGCCGCTGGACGGCGGCACCCACGCTTGCGGTAGGGGCTTTTGACCACCAAGGGCAGGATCATGGAACAGGTGGCAGGTGCCGCAATACATGCCACCGCTTTCCGTCAGCGGCAAGTCCGGTGCGCCGTCCTTCCTCGATCCAAGCAATCGTGCCACGTCTGCTGGCGAGGCTCCCAGATGCTCAGCTGCCCCGCTGTGGATGGTCACTGCATGACAGAGGGTGCACGTTTCCACCTTGGAGCGAGAGAGCTTCATGTCTGGATCGTGGCAGAAGGCGCAGACTCCCATGTTCAACTCACCGTTGGGCTTGACCGCGTGGTGTGGGCCAATGGCCGGCTGTGCAGCCCGCGCAGGGGCGGCTACGCTCAAAAGGCCGCCCAGCGCTAGTACAACCAACGCCTTCACGGTGTCACTCCGTTTGTCCCGTGGCACAGCACGCAGCTGGCCTGCCCCTGGTTGCGCACAATCGCCCGCACGTCAGCGAGGTCGGCTTCTTCGTCCGAGAGCCCGGTGCGGTTCACCGTGTGGATGTTGCGGATCTGGTGGCACGCGAAGCACTCGGGCCGACTCCAGCCGGTGGGATGCTCCTCGCGTACTAGAATGAGCCCGTCGCATACCTCACCGGACGGACAATCGCTGTCCCCCCTGCACTCCGTGGTGTTCGTTACGGTGCAGGTACCCGGCGAGGTGAGCAAATTGCCGAAGTTTTCACTGTCGACCGAACCACTGTTGCCGCAACCATGAATGGTTACCAGGAACAAGAGGGCGGCGAGTGTGCGGCGTGTCATTGACCTAGACCTGTGTCCACCTTGCCTTGGCGGTGGCAGTTGATGCAGAAGTCCTCGCGGTGGCAGCTGCCACACTGCATCGGATTGGCCCGCACCTGGATCCCATGGAAGAAACGGAAGTTGCGCTCGTGGACCCGGGTCTGAATTGTGTCGCGGCGTGCATGGCAGTCAATGCAGAACGCATGGCGATGGCAGTTTTCACACCGTGCCGGTTCTGCTTCAGCCATGGTGGCGTGGACCTTGAGCCAGGCGACCTCATGATCGGCGGGCTGTAGCGGAAGTAGGTTTTCGTGACACGTTATGCAGGCAGAGGGGGCGCCGGCCATGTGGGTGTCGCTCACCCTGTGACAGTAGTGGCAGGCGGCACCGCCGGGATATTGCCCATGGCTGGAGAGGTCTCGCGCCAGCTGCTCGTTGGATGCCTCGATCAGCTCGTCGAAGCGGTGGCAATCGATGCATGTGACATGTGCGGCGGTTAACCGCGGGGCGTGGCGAACGTGGTCGAACTTGCGGCGCGCATCTGCAGTGCTCCGCATCGCGTGTGAGGGCTGGCGCAACTGGAGATAGCGGTTGGACGGCAGGTATTGGCGGCACGCCGCCAGCATCACGGCTGTGCCCACGGCCAGGGTAGCGACACGGCACAGTGGCTTCACGACGTCACTCGCGGCTTCGTTCGCTGCCGGAACTTGTACGTGACCAGGAAACCGAAGCGGAAGTCTTGGTCGAAGCGGCTGTTGCGGTTCGCTTCGAAATCGAGTTCACCAACTAGGCCAGGCGCGAAAGTATACCCCAACCCCAAGAGGGTGTTCACGCCAGTATCCTGCCTGTTGTTCTGCTTGTCATAGTAGGCAACGTCCACTTTGCTCCGGAACAAGATCCGCTCATAGACGCGGCTGTGGTAGGACAGCTTGCCGCCGTTCACATTTCCCCCGTCACTGTCGGTCACATAGTACTCGAGGCGCACGACTTCGAGCCCGTCCCCGCCGGGCAGCCACATCAGGCCGACACTACCGATGTGCCCGTTGACGACGTCGTTTCGGCGCTGCTCATAGCGCTGGTAGGAATAGTCGCCGTACGCGGACAGCGTGCGGTTGAGCGCGTACCGGAGCCCCGCCCGGAACTGCAGCATCTCACTTACGGAGAACAGCTCGAAGATTGCGTCTTCACGGCGGTTGAGGTCGCTGACCAGCCGCTTACCCTGGTCCTGCGGTTTGTAATAGCTGCTCTCGACGTTCAGCCGCAGCCGCGGTCGCAGGAGGAAGGTGTCTACACCGGCGGTTGCCAGGTCGAGGTTCTGGCGATCGGCGTCGAAGGCAACTGAGCCGTAAACCTTCGGGAGCCCGGGTAAGCGTGGGAAGCTGCGTGTCCCCGTGCCGGTGACGAGCTGGCGCACCGTGCGCTGATCACGCATCTGTTGCAGGAAGCCGAGGCTCAAACGCCCGTGTTTCCATCGCGTGGTATGGATGTCACCGCCAAAGACCTGCTCGTCTTGCGACAGGCTTTCGGAGGAGAAGGTGGGCTCGAAATAACGTGGTTGGCCGCCGAAAAAGCTCACCGCCAGTGGTCCGCCGAGATCGATGCGCAGCTTGCCGGCATCGGCCACGAATGCGCTCCCTGGGCCTGTGCTGAGGAATTGCCGTCCGAGGGTGAAGTCCATACCAGGCAGGGCACCGGGCACGTGTAGGTAGCCGGCGTAAAAGTCCGTCGGTCCTTGGCCGCGGCCGAAGTCGTGTTCCAATCGGAAGAACGTGTCGAAAGTGCTCCCGTGGTGCAGGCCGGCCACACCCAGGTCGCCGTAGAGGTCCTGAGGCGCTTCGGTCTCATGTGAGAAGTCGCCGTCACGTACCTGCCCGAGCACGGAGAGGTTGCTGCGCAGGTCGATAGCCTGCGCGCGTGGGCTCACCAGGCACAAGGCCCACAGGCACACCGCTACCCGCGCGAACGATCGCTCCCCCAACACGAAACCCCTTATGGCCGGACGATCCACCGGCAAGCGGGCAAGCCGGCCGCTGTCGTTTTGCCCGCTCCCGCCTTCTACCTAGTCCTCTTCCTCTTCCCTTTCCCGGTGCAGCAGCGAGACCGCAAAGTCGCGCCCTTCCTCGTGACAGACTGGGCATGACTCCGCACCGTCGTCTGCGGTGAGCGTCTGCGCGTGTGCAACAGCGTCGTCTCCATCATGGCACGAGGTGCACACCGCCTGGATCGGCCCGATCCGGCCGTCCACGACCTCATCGCCCGTGACGGGGTCTAGATGCGCGACCCCCGTGCCCTGCGCCATATCTGGAAACGGCGGGAGCTCGTAGCTCTCACCGACGTGACACGTCGCACAGTCCCGCCGGTCGCCGGGGAAGCGGAGATCGGAGAAGTCGTCGATGGTGAAGCCCTGCGGCGGCAGTCCGAAGCCGAAAATGACATACGGTTTCTGTTCCAGATCTTCACCAGTATGGATCTTGTGGATCATCACCTTGAAGTCAATACTGGTGGTCTGGTCGCCGCGCTCAACGGCAGCAGAATCCAGCCGGCGGCGGCCTGCGTCGCTGTTGTTCGGATTGTGACACATGACGCAGTAGTCGATCTGGTTGCGCAGGTTGCCGTGAATGGAGAAGTCCTTCGAGAAATCGCCGTGGCAGCTCGCGCACTTCGCATTCTGGACCACTGTCCGGCGCGCGAGAGGAAGAGAATCGTCGACGCTGAAGGTGACGACGGGATTCACGGCGGCTTCTTCAACCGTCTTGGGTGGAATCGGATCGACGCTTGCGAGCTCGACCGTGCGCCGCGCTTCGGCACCCACCGACCATGTACCCATCGCATCTGCCGGAATGGGACTATCGGGCGTGTACTCGAAATGGTTCTCGATCTGGTTCGACGCGGTCAGAGTGCCCGAAGCGCCGCCGCCGACCGCGGTGGCGGTCAACACCGTGGCGAAATCACTGGTGGGGCCGGCAAGGGCGAAAGCAAGGCGGTCCAAACCGGAAAGATCGGAAATCGGTGCACCAGCGTTGTCAGTGACCTTGAAGGCGATCGTCGGCGCCTGGCCGGGCACCGCATTGCTCACCCCGGTGATCGTCACCTTGAGGCCAGTCAGCTGGCGAGAACGTTCCGGGATCGTGTGCGCCCCCTCCACCGAGATATCGAACTCTTCGCCAGAGTCGGAGATGTGACAGAAGGAACAGTCGCCGTCAGCAAAGCCATTCGACAGAAAATGGTTCGTGCCCGCCGGGCCCGCCGCCGTATCCTCCAGCGAGGGATTGACGTCGTCGTGGCACGACGCACAAGCCGTCGCCGACGGTCGTTCGCGATGGAACTCCGCGGTCGCCCCCCCCGCATGGCAGACTTCGCAGTCCTCGATGCTGCGCGGGAAGCCCACGCCTGTGACAGTGCCGTCGGGGCCCTTTGCCGCGAACACGACGTCGCGTTGTAGGAAACTGCTGAAGATGGCGTACGCCGCGCCTGGTTCGCCGCCGACGATCGAAGGCAGATCTTCTCCCCGGTGAATCTTGTGGATCATGACGCGCATATCCACGCTGCGGCCCTTTTCGTCCACCGCCGCTTCCGTGTGGCAGAGGGTGCAGAGACGGAACTCACGCCGGTTGCCATGCGCGATCAGGGGATTGTGGCAGTTGTTGCACTGCTGCGTGGCCGAGCCGGCGAATTGTTCCGGCGTCCCGCCCGCAGGGACGAAATCGAAGATGGGATTCACCCCCAGCTCCTCTCCATCGAAAGTGCGGTCGACCTGCAGGCCGACGGTACAGGTGCGTGACAAGTCGAAGTCGTCCGGCAGTCGCGTGTTGAAGGTGTAACGATAGAGGCCTGCTGTCGCGTCGACGGCTTGCAGCGTGCCGCCGCTGTCGAACTTCGGGCGCGTGGGATCAATGTCGTTGACGTAGCGCGTGAAAGTGCTGCCGAAGTCGCCCCCTCCCACGTAGTCTTCCAAGTGGGCAAGGGTGAACCGTACCCGGGCCTCCTGTGGGTTGTCGGTCCGTGCCAACACGGGAACAATCGGGATGCCGCTGGCGTCAGTCAGGCTGAAGGTAACCGTGATTTGCCCGGCGTCGCCAACGGCTGCGGTGGTGATGGAACTCAACAGGCCTTCCCCCGCCATCAGGGAGCTGCCGGGCCGCGGCGTTGCAGTAGGGGCGGGGGTGGGGCCGCCCGTCGGGCAACCATTGAGCGCGGAGTTGACCGCCGCAACGATCTCATCGACGGTGACGTCGCCGGAAGCGTTCGTATCGCCGGCGGTGCAGCTCGATACGTCCAAGCTTTCGAGCGCGATATTCACCACGGTCACGATCTCGTCGACAGTAACCGCGCCGCTGCCGTCGCAGTCACCCGCGCATGCCTGGGCCCACGCCGGCTTGGGAAGCCAGCCGAGCAACAACCCGAGCGTCGCAATCGTCGCCGCGCACAAAACCTTTCGATCACGTCCGGCGCCGAAGCATATCATTTTCCCCTCCCGTAGCTGTGTCGCACGCTGCCTTTGTTCTGCCTTCCGCGGCACCGGGTGCACAGGCGGTGAGTTGGAAGGTCTTGGCTACTTGCCCGGAGCTGGCTTCGTCAGAGTCAGTAGGTATGTGACCAGTGTATCCACTTCTTCGCTTGGCAGGCTCAGCTTGGGCATCTTGGCGTTGGGTATCTTCGACTTCGGATCCTTGAGGTACGCGCGCAGCCATGCCTCATCGCGTTTGGCGCCCACGCCGTCCAGCGGCCCGCCAAGCTTTGCCATGGGCCCGCCGGTCCCGGCGATGCTGTGGCAGGTCTTGCACTTCTTGCCGTAGATGGCTGCACCGTCTGCCGCCCATGCCGTCCCGGACAACATGAGCAAGGCTGCGATCACTCCCAGAGTCCGCCTCATGAGCACTTCCTCCTTCTGCGGCGCCCGCGCACCGGCCGTCTACCCCCGCCTCTTCATCCGCCAGCACCTTGTGTGCCGCACGGCCATGGCTGGCCTAATCAGGCGCCTCCTCTCATGCCGGGATCGGAGATGCGGTTCAATATCTCAGTTCTGCGATTCGCAGCTCAGTTCTGCAATTTACAGCAGTACTATCTCCTCATAATCAGTGGTGCCTTACGGTTGCCATGAGCGGAGATTTCTGTCAATCGCCGGGCTGCGCCGACGGTCCCGCCGGCGCAATTCCTAATCGCAAGAGGGGAGGCTTTCGGGCGGGTTCCCAGAGGTGCGGCATATTCTCATACCTAGGAAGGGCAGGGGGTTGAGTCTTACACGCGAGCAATCAGATCCCGGAGCACGCGTGCTGCTGCGAAGTACTCCTCCGCAATCTGACGGGCGGCATGGGTGTGTGCGTCGTAGTCTGCAGCAATTGTCCTGCAGGCAGTGATCGCGTCGTCGAGTGTCCGGACCGCGAACAGGCCGGCACCTGTCGGCAGAACACGGTGGAAACCAGTGTCCTCCGTGATGACGGGCCGGCCGGCGGCCAAATAGCAGGCGCTGCGATCGCTGAACCACCCACTGGCGAGGCGAACGTTCAAGTCCTTGGCGACTGTAAACTCTCCCCTGGAGCTGCGGATGAACTCCCGATACCGCGTCGCGCCACTGGACACTGCGATGGGATCGAGGATTTTCCAGCCGTGTTGGCGCAGGAGTGCGCCATCGGCTGGCGTTCGGTCGATGTCCATGGCCAGGGCGAATCGTTCGCCGGTGCGAGCGGGCAGATCGAGGAAGCTCATCCACTGCAGACGCTTACGCCAGGAGTAACTTTCCCCGCGAAAATGGATTTCCCGCCGTTGCTCGTCCCAGCGGCCGATGGTCGTGAACGCTGCAGCGGCGGCACGTGGGAGCGGTCTCCAGAGCTCGAGCGCGATGGGCTGGCGCGTCGGCCGCCAGTGGAATGGTTTGGTTGGGATGGGGCACGCCGCGGAGCCCACGTTCTCGCCGATCGTGAAATGCAGGTCGTGTTCTGCCAGGAGTTGGCACAGCGCCGGCTCGCCTTGGGCAGCGCGAATCTGGGTGAATGCCGGGTCGAGGTCGATGAACACCTTGCGTTGGCCGGCGCTGCGGGCCAGGCGGTTCACCGGGCCGAGCGTGATGACCAAGCGTGCCTCACGCAGGAGTGCCGCGGCATCGCCGGAAGCAAGACCGTGGTAGCGGTTGCGGACCGCGTCCCAAAACACCCAGCGATCCCCGAAGCCGAACCGTCCGAAGAAATCAGCAGCGAACGCAAGGCCGCTCTCGGGCGTGGCATGTCTGTTGCCCGTGGCCGGGTCGAAGCAGTCGCCGTAGTGCGCCGTGTCTTCGTAAAACCAGGGGTCGAACCCCAGCGCGCGCAGGCCGGCGAGGTAATGCAAGACCTGCCAGGCATACCCGCCCAGCGGGCAACGGATGACATAGCCGGCAAGAACGATCCGCTCGCCCGCCATCACAAGCCCGCGTCGCGCAGCAACTGTGTCAGCACCAGCTCGGCGGCAAACTCGCGTTCGACCAGCGCGCGCGCCGCCTCGCAGTGGCGTGTGTAATCGCTCTCCAGCTCAGCGATAGCGGCCACTGCTTCCTGCATGGTGCGGAAGCAAAGCAAGCCCTCGCCGGTTGGATAGTACTGTCGGAACCCCGTGTCTTGCACCACGACCGGCTTTCCGAGGGCAAGATAGGCTGCACTGCGGCCGCTGAACCAGCCGCTCTTTGAGGCGACGTACGCGTGTTTCGCGATGCTCCACTCGGCGCGCGAGCCGCGCAGATAATTGCGGTACGCGTCCAGCGTGCGTGAGCGTTCGTAGGCATCGACAATCTGCCAGCCGTACCGCCGCAACTCCGCACGCGAGGCTGCACCGGAAAGCGCCACTTGCAGGCGGACGGGAACCCGTGCTGGGAGGTCGATGAATTTCATGAACTCCACATCCTTGCCTCCGTAAGTCACGTCGCCGAGACGTGGCAAGGCTACGTCGGTCGTCCAGGACATCACGGTGGTGTACGTGCGTGCCGCAGGACGGAAGGCCACGGGCCAATCATCAACCACGATCGGCTGGCGTGTCGGCAGCCAGCACAAATCGCAAGCGGGAATCGCGCATGTCGGATCGTTGATATTCGCGGCGAAGGTGAAAAAACAGTCATGCGCCCGCATTAAACTGGCCGAATATGCCTGCTCCTGCGTTGCCGTGCCCCCCTGCGCAGCAAGGAGCTTTGCCTGGCTGTAGCCGGGATCAGTATCAAGGTAGGCAGTGCAGCGGGCACCGCGGTACGCCTCACGCAGCCAGCACGCCCCGGACACGTTCAGGAAGAGGTCAGCGGCGGCGCAGAAGCGCTCAACCTCGGCGCGGCCGGCGCCGTAGTATGTCCCGTCGGGAGCGCGTAGCGCCCAACGGCTGTGCATGGCCTTGCCCGCCCTGGAGAGGGTCGCTTCAAGATGCCGGGCGCCGAAGCCGACACGGTCGGTGAACATCCCGGCGCGTGGATCATACAGCCACTGGCCGGTGTCTTCCAGGTAGAACACTTCATGGCCCAGACGCAGGAAACCCGTGACGTAGGCGAGATAGTCCCACGCGACACCACCGACGGGGTAGGTCGCGATGAGCCCCGTGACGACGATCTTCATGACACTGAACGCCCTGCTGCCAGTTGCGGGGCGCCAGCGAACTGACGGGCGTACAACTGCGCGAAGATGCCGTGGCGTCGCAGGAGTTCGTCGCAGGTGCCGCGCTCGATGATCGTGCCGTCCTCAAGGACCAAGATCTGCGTTGCCCGCCGGACGGTGCTTAGCCGATGGGCAATTACGAAGGTGGTGCGGCCGCGCGTGACCCGCTCGATCACCGCCATGATCGCCGCTTCGGTGCGGGTGTCGACCGAAGAGGTGGGCTCGTCGAGGATCAGGATTGGTGTATCGCAGAGCAGGGCCCGGGCAATGGTGATGCGCTGGCATTCGCCTTCGGACAGCGTTGCGCCCTGCTCGCCGATTATCGTGTCGTAGCCGTACTGGAGCTGCTGAATGAAGTCGTGCGCCTGTGCCATCCGCGCGGCTCGCTGAATGTCCTGCATGTGAGCGGTTGGGCGTCCGTAAGCGATGTTGTCCCGGACGCTCAGGGGAAACACGATGGGCGGCTGCAGCACGATGCCGATCTGGCGGCGCAACGCCGCCAGTTTCAGCGCCCGCACATCCACACCGTCGATCAGAACCTGCCCCCGCGTCGTGTCGTAGAAACGTGGAATCAAACTTACCAAGGTACTCTTGCCGGCACCGGTCGGGCCGACGATGGCGATCACGTCGCCTGGTCGCGCGTCGATCGTTACCTGTCGGAGTGTCAGGCGGTCCGCGGCATAGCCGAAGGATACGTTGTCGAAGCGGACGTGGCCCCGGGGCCGTGCAGGGAACTCAGTCCGGCCGTCAGGTATCGTCGGTGCAGTGTCGAGCACTTCGAACACCCGTGCCATCCCGGCCCGGGCTCCTTGTACCGTGCCGTAGGTGTGGATGATCGAGTTGATCGGCGCGTACAACGACGCGAGGTAACTGACGAATACGATCATGTCACCGATCGTCAACGTGTGACGCCACACATGCTGCGCTCCAACCCACAGGACAGCCGCCGTGCCGAGAGCCAATACCAGGCTGGCACCTGCGCCGTACGCGGTCTGCAGAGTGTAAAGGTGCAAGTTGCTCCGCAGGCTGGCCGCGCTCTGTGCCACGAAGGCGTCGTGGTCCTCCTCCTCTTTTGAGAATGCTTGCACCACCTTGATCGCCGACATGCCCCGCTGCACTAGCTGGTAGACCGCGCTCTCGCGTTCACGTGCCCGAAGCGCAGCCGCCGTGATCCGGCGGTTGAGCAGCGCAATCGACAGCGCTAGCAAGGGACAGACACTGAGCGCTACCATTGTCAGAGACCAGTCCAGACGAACCATCACGGCAAACATGCCGATCAGCAGGACCACCGCTGAGAGCACCGGGAAGATCCCGTTCATAGCGAGTGTCTGGATGGCGTATGTGTCGGCGGTAACCCGATAGATGAGATCGCCCACCGCGGCTTGTGAGTGGAATGAAAGCGACAACCGCTGTAGATGCTGGAACACACGACTGCGCAGGTCGCTTACCATTCCCTGGCCAATGGAGATCGTGGTGAAGTTGTTGAGCACACCGAGCACCCCCGACGCCCCGTAGATAGCGACGAGCCCCAACGTAGCGAGTAGCAGCAGCGACGTGGGCTGTAGACCGGCGAGGACGGGCCAGGGCGGTGCGGTACCAGGGAGGACGAAGTCGATGACCATCTTGAGCGGCCAGGGTTTCAGGACCTCGAGCGCGCTGAGTAGGATTACCTGGGCGAAGGCGAAGAGGAACGCTGCCCGATAGGGCCGCAGGTATCGCACTGTTTGTACAATGAGGTTCATGGTCTGCGGTGGAAAGGGGACTGGGGGAGGGGAGGCGGCAGGCGCAGGGCGGTCACTCGGCGACGCCTTCCAACGGGGTCAGCTGAATGTGTTTCGCCACGATTTCAAGCGCGTGGTATACGACCCGGCTCAGGCGGTAGTTGTCATAGGCCACGACGAGTAGGTCCAGGGTGCCCACGAGTAGCGCCACGGCCTGGATCTCCAAGAGGCCGGAGACCCACCCGGCCGCCGCCAAGCCGGCGAAGCCGAGAAGTGACACGCGAGAGAGCCGCGACTCACGTACGCGGCAGCGCGTACGAAACAGGCGTTTGCCGCCGCCGTGGTCTTCGACCGCCACCTTCAACTCGGCTCTGGACCATATCCCCTGATGAACGGTCACGTCGACATCATTCCATCCCCGATCGATGGCGATCAGATACTTCCGGGGAATGAGAAACTCCATGAACGCATGCAGCAGGTTCTCCTTTTCCTCGCCCGTTTCCGACCAGTACGAGAGGAAAAACTCGCGCTTGAACCACCGCACGCGTGGTCGCTGCCTCGGTCCTTCGAGATGGATGCGGCCGCCGTGGGTAACACCTTGGAAGCGATACAGATAGCGTTGAAGGCTGCGCAGCAGTGGGCCGAGATACATCAGCGCTGTGATCAGCAGACGGCCCGCCGGGCCATCGTAGCGCGGGTCGACTTTGGCGCGCCAGGCGCGGGCGGCGGCACACACGAGAGCTGTCACGAGCGGTACGCTGGCGAGAAGGAGGTGCCGCCCCGCAATCGCAGCCCCAATCAACAGGACCAAACTGATGAGGTTCCACTCCAAGGTGAAGGGTAGGTGCGACAGGAGTGACGACGATGGCTCATACAGCGTCTGGAACAAGCCGCGGCCGAAGACCCCGTGGTAAATCAGCGGCCGGCGGGAAAACATGGGCATCCCAACGTCGCCGTATATCCGGCCGATCCATTCCGATTGCCCGAGCATGTTGAAGCGCAGCGGATGCTTGAAGTAGAGCTGCGCCTCTGCCTTCCCGTATCCCATCTGCTGCTGCAGATAGGCCCGCACCGTGTTGCGGCGAAAGTGCCACACCATGGCGGCAGGACTGAAACCGATTGCATGGTCGAGGTTCTGCAAGCGCCAGCAGAGATCGACGTCGTCGCCAGCGGTGCGGTAGGTGGGGTCAAAGCCGCCGATTTCGTCCAGCGCCGTCTTCAGAAACGCCATGTTGCAGCCGGGGATGTGTTCCGCTACCTCCTCGTCGAGTAGAACGTGCGTCGGTCCACCCGGGGATGCTGCCACGCATGCCGCGGTGCGTGACGCCTCCGGCGGTGGCAGATTGGGGCCGCCGGCGGCAATGTATCCCTGGGTAAACTTGTAAGCCAGGTACGTGAGCCAGTCGGGATCCACGACGCAGTCGGCGTCGGTAAACGCCACGATTTCGCCGGTGGCGTTCGCGATGCCCACGTTCCGTGCAGCGCCCAGTCCCTTGTTCGGCTGCGAAAAGATCCGAACTTCACGGTAGCGCTGGGCGATTTCGAGCGTCCGATCGGTGGACCCGTCGTTCACGACGATGACTTCGTAGTCGGGGTGCCGCAGCGCCCGCAACGAGGCCAGACAGGCGTCAATGGTGCGCTCGGCGTTGTACGCGCAGATCACCACCGAAACGCGTGCGACGCGGCGAAGCGGCGGCGGCAGCTGACCAACGTAGCATTTCTGCACCGTATGGTAGGCGGGCTTCTTGTGCCTGTTGCGATCCACGAGCCCGAATGCCTAGTCCTCTACTTGAAAACCGCCGGTGAACCAATCATCCGTCCACGAGAAGAGACAAGTTCCGGCCACACCCGACTCGAAAGCTGCACGGACCTGCCACGACAGGGTCCGTGCCTGACCCGCCAGCCCTTCGTACAGGGAGTCGATGCCGAACTCGGTGAGCACCAACGGCTTGTCTTTCGCAAGATTCTGCAGGTGCGACAGATACCGGCGGAAGTCCGCTTCACGGTGCAGGTAGACGTTGAAAGCGACGAAGTCGAGAAAGTCGAGATCCAGATACTCGGTGGGGGGGAAGTTCGCATAGCTTACCAGGACATCTGGTGCCAGGGCCTTGACCCGGCAATAGAGGTCACACAGGAAATCACGCACGCGCTCGGGCCGGTGCCAGCGTACGATATCAGGAGGGATTTCGTTGCCAATCAGCAGCGCAAACACGGCGGGGTGCTGCCTACACGCCTCGACCCCGCGCATCACCTGCGTCCGAATCCCCTCGACCGACGCCCGGTCTTCCAGAAAGCACACGTGTTGGGTCCACGGCAACCCGACGAGCACGCCGAGGGTGTTCTCCTCGGCGAGGTCGAGGAGCCACTCCGGCGGTGGCGTGAAGGTGCGGAAGCAATTGGCGCCGAGATCACGCATCAAGGCGAAGTCACGGCGGACCATCTCCGGTGCGGGAAATGGACGGCCGTGCGCTGCGGTCGCGAACGGCCCGTACGCGACGCCGCGCAAGAAGAGCTTCTCCGCTCCGCGGAAGAGGAACTTGCCCGCCGCATGTGGCCGGCCATGGGCTCCTTCGGTTGCCAGCCGTCGTTGCACTAGTGCCGCCGCTGTTCCCCGTGCCATATCCAACCGCAGCGGCTATTTAGCAGCGGGATGCCCGAAGGCAAATGTGGGCCTCGGGCGCGGCACCAGGCTTCCCCCGGGGATCCGTCGGTCGCGTCCCGCAGGCGTCGGCGACGCTTGACAAAACGTGCTAGAATGGGTTGTGTCTTGGTGAGCACTGTGCGGGGAGCACAGATGAACGAAGACGTCATTCTCGAAGAGGAAGCCATCGCTCAGGAGCGCGCTGCAGAAGAAGCGCGCCTTGGCGCCGCGATCCTGCACCAGCCCATCCGGGAGCTGGCGACGTTGAAACCAGCTATATGTGTGCCAGCCGCCACCAGCCTTCGCTCAGCTGTCCAGCGTATGAACCAGAATAGCGCTGGCTGCGTGCTGGTGGAGGACGCTGGCCGGTTGGTGGGTATCTTCACCGAACGTGATGTCCTGACGAAGGTGGTCGGCGGAAGCGCGGACATCGACAGCACCACCGTGGGTGCGCTGATGACGCGTGATCCGGAAGCATTGAGCCCAGACGATCGCGTATCGTTTGCACTCAACAAAATGAGCGTCGGCGGGTTTCGTCACATCCCATTGGTCGACGACCACGGCCGCCCCGTCGGCGTCGTTTCCATGCGGGACGTGGTGGACTACATGGTGGAGCTGTTTCGTGCGGAGGTGCTCAATCTGCCGCCCGAGCCCGGTAACATTGCGCGCACCCGCGAAGGGGCGTGAGGGCTACGGAAAATCTTCGACACTCCGGTCTGAGAGTCTGACCCGCTTCACCGTGCGCTGAGCCGGCAGCATCCACGGTTGACCAGTGCGTGCGGCGGTTGCCACCACCAACAGCGTCCCCGAGTCAACCCAGCTTAGTTGAGTCAGGTCAGCCTGCGGCACGTCGATGTTATGCACGGCGTGGTCGCCGAGATTCATGATGTAGAGCTGGCGCCGGTTGGCAGGGTAATTGAGGGCCGGTGCGGCGGTAAACGCTAGCTGGCTGCCATCGGGGGACACAGCGAGATCAGCGATCGCTGCTGCGCCACTTGCCAGGACGTTGACCGCGCCCGCGTCAAGTGGAATCTCCCAGATTTGCCAGTCCCAGGTACCACCGACAACGGTGTACAGTCGGCGACCATCGGGAGACCAACGATATACAAGTCGGTCGTTGTCCCAGGAGAGGAGAAGGCGATCCCCATTACCGTAGCGTCCGGTTATTCGTACCTGAAGATGGGCGCCGCTGGTCGCGATGTAGAGCAGCTGCGCCCCGTCAGGGGATGGGAGGGGCGCTTGCAGCAAACCGCCGCACTTCTGAACGATCGTTGACGCGGTGCCGTTGGGGCCGAGGCGGACAATCCGATCTCCCGTACTGGCGTAGATCGTCCCGTCTGCCGCAGCTGCAGGCGTTTTGCCGCGACCCACAGTGTGCTGCGTGCCAGTCGCAGCCAGGGTGACGATTGCCGGCAGTGTCCCCTTGGCGTCAGAGTAGCTGGTAACGATGCGTGTCCCGTCCGGTGACCACACCGGCGGCGCAGCCATGCCACGGTTGAAATCCCACGTATGCAGCATTCGGCCCCCATCACCGAAACTCGAGACGCCCGCGCGTACCCAGGGAAACGGTTCACCTTCCGTAACAACCGTCCTGCCTTCCGCAGACGCCGCCACGTATACGGGATCACGGCGGCGGGGGTATCGATTGTTCTCCCGCTGCAGATCCACCCACGCCAGCTGCGGGTCAAGCACCGCGTAGGCCGTGTCTGGATCGAGCGCCACGGTTTCCCCGACATGCACCGTCGAACGGATCGGTTTTCCCCCGCTCTGCTTGAAGGTCCAGAGGTCGATCGGCGCGCGAATGCGAGCGTCGCCCAGGTTGCTCACTGTCATCTCGCCCTGCTTGGTGGCATCGAGTGAGAGGTCAGCCAGGCGGTCGGAGCGCACCCAATCAACGAAGTACGGTTCGAGATTTCGTTCCCCAACCTCCTGCATTACCAGCTGTAAATCCTCGTCAGTGGCTTGCTCGTAACGGAACCGGTTGAGGAATTCGCGCAGCGCTCGGAAGTAGACCGCTTCTCCCAACACGCCGCGCAGCATGAACGCAACGTACGCACCCTTCCTGTAGATGGTGGCGCGGCGTGTCGGCGTGACCAGTGCATTGTCGAGCACCGACATATTTTGCAGGACGGCCTGCCGCGCCGGGTCGAAGAACTCCGCTGCGAGGCGGTGAGTCAGCGCGTCACGGCCGTAGCGGGCTTCGGCTGCCACCAGACTGGAGAATTCGGCGAACCCCTCCACAATCCACTGCCCGCCAGTGCCCGGCGACAGCCATCGCGCCGCCACCGTGCCTCCCCACCAGTTGTGTGCGATCTCATGGGCAATGGCGGCGAAGCCGTAATCCCCGGCGCGGATGTGCTGCATCGACAAGCCCATCAGCCCGGATCCGTCGTTGAAGCCTCGCGCGAGGTCACGGCTGATGAACATGGTCGTGTGCTTCAGACCGAACGGGCCGTACCGTTCGCTGAGAATGCCGCCGGCATCTGCCATCAGATTCAAAATCCTGGACGCATCCAGGTGGACGCTGTCGGGCAGATACAGCCGATACCTGACGCCGTCACGATCCAGTTCGGTCAACGCGTACGGCCCTGCCACCAGGGACAGCCCTCCGATGGGTCGTACGCTCGTCCAGTGGATTTCTTGCAAGTTTCCCCGCTGGCGTTGCACGGGAGACGGGCCGTTGTGTATCAAGGTCATGGTGGCCGGTAGCGTCACTGTAACGTCGGCGGTGAAAAACCCCTGTACGTCGTTCGGATACCAAAAACTGCCCACTTCGAGCAGCACTTGGCGCGAGTTGATCAGGTTCTCCCCGACGTCGAACGGTCTTGGTCCGGGCCGGCCTTTGTAGTCGAAGGTGAAGTGCACGGCGGCGTCTTTTGCCACCGGCGTGGCAACGTCGATCACGGTCAGAAGCCAGAGCCGGTAGGCGGACGCCGGCTGCGGGCCACGGTGGACGCCGCTGACCCGTACGCCGCTAAGTCGCAGCCCGTCGTTCAGCAAAAAGTAAAAGCGCTGCCGGCCATCCTTGGTGCTACGCACGGTGAGGGTTGCTCGGCCAGCCAGCGTGCCCTTGTCGGGCATCAGCCGCACGTTCAGTGCGAGGTGATCCGTGCGCTGGCCAGCGACGAAGCGGCCCAGTCGAGCGGTGACCGCACGCAAGATCGGCAGGCTCTTCCCGGTGGCCGTCAAGTACGCCGTCAGGCTTGCCGCGAGCAGCAAGAGCCACACCACGCCGGCGAAGAAGGAGAGGCTACGCCGCAGTATTCGTATCAGACCGGGCAGTCGCGTACTCATGGCTCGCGTTCGCGCTGGGACCATAGGAGCAGGTTCGCACGTCTGTCAATGCGCCGCGCGCCTTGTGGCCCCGCATGAACGCTCCGCACAAGGCGCATGATCTGGACGCAGTCTTGCTTGACATTGGTCTGTGGGAACGTAGAATCCGCTGGACCCGCTCGAATGTGCTCATGCGTCCTTGTGTCTAGATGTTGAAACGTCTGACCGCCTTCTTCGTATCCTATTGGCTGACCCTTCGCGTCGTCGGCACATTCGTCGCTCTGATCGCGGTGTTCTTTACCGTTCTCACGTACGGGCCCATCGTGGACCGGGTGGACATCGGATCGGTGCTCGCTCGGGCCAGCGCGTGGCTCAGCTGGCTGTTCTTGCGCGGCCTCGGGGCTATTGTGGGCTTCCCCGTGAGCATCAGCGGGACCAATTTGACCTCCGGTGGCTTCACCGTCGATGTCAGCCCGGCGTGTTCGGGGGCCGTGCCCAGTATGATCTACCTGGCGGCTGTGTTCGCATACCCGACCAGTCTACGCGCCAAGACGATCGGCGCCGGCATCGGGGTCGGGGTCATCCACGGCCTCAACCTCGTTCGCGTCGTCACCCTGTTCCTCATTGGCCTGTTCGCCAACCAGTACTTTCACAACACCCACGTGTATGTCGCCCAAGCATTGGTGGTGGCGATGGCGGTGGCAACCTGGCTCTTCTGGGCGGGACGCTTCGCGGATGCGCCTGGGCGTTAGGCCCACCGTTTTCCTCGCCCGGCTCCTCGTTGCCTTCTTGCTCACGTACCTGTTGTGGACGCCGATCGCCCCGGCGTACACCCGGTTGCTGGCGACGCTGACTAGATGGTTTCTGCACCTGACGGAAACGTCGAGCGACCCGAATCTCCATCACGTCACCGCGATGTGGGTGCGCGGAACGGACATCTTCTACCTGCACCGGCTCTTTCCCAGCGTGCACCCACCGGGCATTCCGGCCGAATGGGTGCAAGCCAACCTGGTGTTGCTCATTCCCCTCATGCTGGCGACGCCCGCACGGTCCTACACAGAGCGGTACGCGCGGCTGGCACTCGCGTTGGGCATTGCACTTGCGTTGCAGGTGGTCGATCTCGCCGTGACGGTAAAGTCGTTCTACGCGAGCCAGCTCGGAAGCTACAGCCGGTACTACTACTCCGATCTGGCGCGGCATCTGTACCAGTTTGGTGACGCCTTCGCGCAGAGCATGGACACGCAGTTATTTCCGTTTGCGATTTGGGCCGGCATCCACTTCAAGCAGCTGCTCGGGGGCCAGCAGCGGCTACCGACTCCGGCGCCGGCTCCTGCTGCAAAGCGGCCTATCCCCCACCGTCGCAAACGCAGGGCGACGTAGAAGGACGCCGCCGGCCGCCGCGGCTAGTTTTCGTCTACCACGGCGCTGAGAACCTCGAGGCGTGAGGTTCGTGAGCGCGCCGTTGCCTCGAACTGCAACGTGACCACTGGGCCGCTGTGGAGCGGCTCGCTGCTGGCCAGCGAGAGTGCGATCGTCCCTGGTGTGTGCAGGTTCAGCGCCAGCAGCGCTCGTCGTGCGCGCCGCAGCCGTCGTACCCCCAGGGGTTTGAGTTGCGCCTGATCGTAGCGCAGAGTGACGTCGAGCGCCCGATACGGGCGGTCTCCTTGCACGTACAGCGGCACCCGGAGGCGGCGGCCCTTGGCTCGGCGCGCTCCCCTGTGCGCCACTCCGGCCCGCACCGTGACCGATCGTGTAGTGTCTGTCAGGTCGCTGCTGGCGGACGCACCGTTCGGCTGCCAGTTACCCGAACAGTCGCCAAAGAGCGCAGCGGTGAAGTCTTGGTTGTTGGCTTCACTGACTAGCGGTGTCCAGGAGATTGCCCCGGGCTGGCAGCCGCCAGGCGGCAGCGCCGGCAAGAGCACTTGTTGGTTGGGCACCGCGGCGGGCTGTGGCAGAAAGGCCCAATCCGATCCGCACAGCTGCGCGACCGGGAAGCTGGTGATTAACCCGACCTTGTATTGTAAGATCAGCACTGCGTCCAAGGCGTTCAGAGCACCGTTGCCGCTCACGTCGCAGGCGAGCTGTTGAGCCGGGCTAGGAGTGTGTAACCCAACCACAGCCTGCAGCACACGCACTGCGTCGAGCGCACTAATGCCGTTGTTCACTCCGCCAGTCTTCTCTGGCCGGATCTGCCACGCCGTTTCCTCCAGGCCGGCGAAGGCAAAGTGTCCTGCTGCGTCGGTGTGTACCGTGTTCGCTGTTGGCCCTTGCAGGCCCACTGTGACCGCGTTGACCGGGAGTTGGCTGCTGAAGTAGCGAATGTGGCCACTGACGCCATGCGTTCCGGCCGACACCCAGCAGACATCGACGCTGACACCCGTGGTGCGCACTTCATCCCCGCTCGCCACCTGATGCCGCACGCCGGCCTGTAAGCCGTTGATGTCTCCCCAGGTCCATGGCTGGCCGTTAACCGGATTGGCTGGGTAAGTGGTGCTCGCTTCGGTGTAGGCCGTTGTGGTAGCCAGCGGCGCGCCACTGAAGAGCGTGCTCCCAGTCCCCACCCTGAGCTGGGTGGTGGCGGCACTGCCGCCAGTGCTGGTTACTGAACGACTGACGACGTGGACGATCACTGACACGATTGGTTCGGTGCGTGGAACGACGTCGTCGAGTGCGGAGAGGTCGGTGCGGGGGCCGACACCGGAGGTCGGCATGCTGAAGACATAGGACGCGTCGCTGTCGTTGGCTCGTGCGCATTGCCAGTTGTCACCGCATCCGCTGGCCTGATTCTGGGGCTGCACAGCGCCCGGGCCGTTCGGTGCGAGGGTGGTACATATCGACGGGATCGTGGGGGTGACGGTCGGCGATGCTGTAAAGGTCGCAGTGGGTGACGCTGTCGGAGTAAACGTTGGGGTGGCTGTGGGTGGCTGAGTGGGCCCCGGTGTGGATGTCCATGTCGGCGACGCATTTGGTGTTGGAGTATGCGTCCAGGTCGCAGTGGCGGTCACGGTTGGCGTCACGGTCCATGTGTGCGTCGGGGTATGAGTAGGAGTGACCGTCGGGGTACGGGTCGAGGTGCGAGTCGGTGTGACGGTCGGTGTCACGGTTCGCGTGGGTGTGGAAGTCGGCGTTGGGGTGGCCGTTGCCGTCGGCAGCGGGGTCTTCGTGCGGGTCAGGGTTGGTGTCGGTGTGGCGGTCGGCGTTGCGGTGAACGTTGCTGTTGGCGGCGGCGTGCCCGTCTGCGGATAGCTGAAGCTGACCCCTGCGATGTCGTCGCTGCGCACACTGGCGCAGCGGCCGTCGAAATGTGCGCGAAAATACATCGTGGCATCGGCCAGAGTCGTATTGGGTTCGGGGCTGCTCTCCGAGGAGTGGCCGAGGCCGATGGTGTGACCGATCTCATGCGTCACTACCTCGGCAACGTTGCACTGGTTCCAGAAGGCGCACCCACCCCACCCATTATTGACCGTGACCCGGCCCACGACGATCTGGGAGAACTGTGTGCCGTTGACGACGGTGGTATTTCCCGTCGCGCAGAAGCCTCCGACGGCGAGGATGCCGCTGCAGTTGGTCGGATCGTTGATCTCGTTGAACGGATCATTGAAGATGACCCGGCTGGTTGGGTTGGTGCAATCGAATAGCCGCGCAGGTGCGGTCGTCCCTCCGTCCTGCAGGACCAGCCCCGCCGTTGTGACGTTCGTCCATGCCGCCAGCGCTGCGTCCACCGCAGCCTGGGAGGTGGTGAAACCCAAGGTGCTGTCGCCGTTGAAGTCGACGAAGTAGTCGACCGGCAGACCATTGTCCGGCTCGAACCAACGCGCCGGTGGTGAGCCGATGAAAGTGAACGCTTCGTGGTACTCGGTCGTAGTGGTTTCTAATTCCGGCGGCGTAAGGGTGAGCGCCAACGAAGGCGTAGTGTCTGCCTGCTCCTCCACCAGGCCACGAAGTCGGGCCACCAGCGGGGCAAACGGTTGCGCCTCCGGTTGCACCTCGAAAAGCCGCCCGCTATCGGGGAGGGCCACTGCGGTCCCGCGGCCAAGGTCACGCACGGCGATGGTGCGGCCCGCCGCGTCAACGCTGAGGGTGTATTTGCCCATGGCCAGGTTGTTGGTTTGCAGCGCGCCGTCGGCGTCGCGCGTGAGAAACAACAAACTGCGCTCCCCCACCCAAAACTCCGGGGCGCCATAGATCCATTCGCGACGTTCCCCAAACGTGCCGCCTGGTTCGCGCAGCACGATGTCATCTGTATCTAGTGCCCCCTTAAGCACGCGGTCGGGCTGAACATGGACGTAGGTGTACACGGGGCCGTTCGGATCCGGGACCGCAGATTCGATGTCCGTGACCGTGCCGACCATGACCGCTGCAGAGCTGTCGAACAGTGTCTCCTCATCCATCGGGACAAACGTCGTGCCGCGGGCGCCCCGCGGCTGCAGGCAGGCGAGGACAAGCGTGATCACCATGATTCGTGCGAAACGCATCCGGCGGATCCTTTGAAACCGAATTGACGTTGCGCAGATCACATAGCACGTGCGGGCATTGCGCACGACGAACGCTGTCATTGCGATGGTGGGAGCGCTGGCTGCCATTGAGTTGGTCGCCCTAGTTGCAGTGGCCGACGAATCGAAGCGGCCTGGCCCCGGCGTGTCATTCCTCGGCCACGGTTGCGCGCATGAGTTTGACGTTTGCCATTTTATGCTGGCGCGTTACTGCATTAAATTGCAGCATCAACACGCTACCGCTTTCCAGTGGTTCGACGCTGGCCAGGGCAACGGCCAGCGTCCCAGGTGTCCGGTTGTTTACGGCTACGAACGCTGAACGTGTGGCGCGTGTGCGCCGCACCTTTGGGGAAGTGAGCTGCATCGCATCGTAACGTAGCCGGACATCGAGCGCCCGGACGATGCCGCTGGTCTGCACGTACACTGGCACGCGCAGGCGCCGGCCCCGGCGTCGCGGCCGCCCCAATCGCACCTGCGCGCTAGCGTCGTTCCCGACCCGCAGCAGTGCCGCGGAACGGGAGCTGCTGGGTTGCCAATTTCCTGAGCAGTCGCCAAACAGCGCGCCCACGAAGTTCTGGTCAGTGGCGTCGCTCGCAAGAGGAAGGTACGCCACCGCGCCGTTTTGGCAGCTACTTGAAGTGAGTTGCGGCTGCGTGAGCTGCTGATTGGCCGTGGTGGCGGGCTCAGGGATAAAAATCCAGTCGGATGCGCAGCGGCTGGCGGCGGGAAAACCAGCTACCAACCCCACCACGTGCTGGAGGATCAGCACAGCATCCAACGCGCTCAATGCTCCGTTGCCGCTCACGTCGCAGGCGAGCCGCTGGGCCGTGCTTGGCGCACGTAGCCCGACCACCATCTGTAGAACAAACACGGCATCGAGGGCGCTAATGGCATTGCCGGCATCGCCGGTCTTACGAGGTTCAACGCGCCAGTCGGCACTCCCGATCCCAGGCAAGGTGAACTGGCCGTTCAAGTCGGTCTGGGTCTCGCCTCCGGCGCCCGCTCCACCTTGCCCACCGGATGCGGATTGCAACTGGACTGTTGTCGCACCCACCGGCACCGCGCTGCCGTAGTAGCGGACAGCGCCCGCTACGCCGACGCTGAGTGTTGGGGTCGGGGGAACCACGGTTGGCGTCCATGTCGAGGTCCACGTTGGCGTGGGTGTGGGTGAAAAAGTCGGCGTCCCGGTGTTGGTCGGGGTGAAAGTGCCCGTCGAAGTGGGTGTGGTGGTGCGTGTGAGAGTCGGCGTCCACGTTGGCGTTCGGGTGGGCGTCTGCGTTGGTGTCCGGGTGGCTGTCCAGGACGGTGTGGCGGTCCGGGTGAGAGTCGGCGTCCACGTCGGCGTTCGCGTGGGTGTGAGCGTTGGTGTCCAGGTAGGCGTCCGGGTGGCCGTCCAGGTTGGTGTACGCGTCGGTGTCGATGTCGGCGTCGAAGTAGGGGTCCGGGTCGGTGTGCGCGTGGTCGTCGGTGTGCTTGTTGCTGTGGCGGGCGGTGGGCCGGAGGGATCGAAGAAGACCTGGCGGAGGCGGCTATCATCGGGCACGGAGATGAGCAGGTGCGTACCGGCGGGACCGATCGAGACGCCGGTCGGGGGACTGAGTGCGGCCTGGAGGGCGGGGCCGCCGTCGCCGGCCAGACCGGGCAAACCGTTGCCCGCCACGGTGTCAATGCGCCCGGAAGAGGCATCGAGGCGGCGCACGCGGTTATTCTGCTGGTCCGCGATGAACAGGTTTCCCGCGGCGTCGAAGCTGAGCTGGTAGGGCTGGTGTAAGGTGGCGGCGGTGGCGGGGCCACCGTCACCGCCGAAGCCGGTGCCACCGGTGCCGGCCACGGTGGTGATGATGCCCTGCGCATCGATGCGGCGGACCCGGTTGTTGAGGTAGTCCGCGATGTACAGACTGCCATCGGGGGCAACCGCCACATCCGTGGGGTTGCGCAGCTGGGCCGCAGTCGCTGGCCCGCCGTCGCCGCCAAAACTCCATTGGCCCGTGCCGGCCACCGTGTCGATGATGCCCCCCGGGCTCACCCGCCGGATGCGATTGTTGGAGAAGTCGGCGATGAACAGGGTGCCCTGGGCATCAACGGCGATCCCGTAGGGAAAGGCGAGGCTGGTCTGGGTGGCCAGGCCCCCATCGCCGCTGAAACCGAACTGGTGGTTGCCGGCGACCGTGGTGATGGTGCCGCTGGGACTGACCCGGCGGATCACGTTGTTGAACGTGTCGGCGATGAACACGCTGCCGGTGCTATCGACCGCGACGTCGAGCGGAAAGTTGAGCGTGGCATTGGTGGCCGCCCCACCATCGCCGGTATAGGCGGCCGTGCCCGTGCCCGCTACCGTGCTGAGCACGCCCGTGACCCCGTCCAGGCGGCGCACCCGGTTGGTGTTTCCGTCAGCGAAATAAAGATGGGGGGTGGAGCTCCCGCTGGGAACCTGGATGCTGCCGCGCGGGTTGACGAGGGCGTTGAGCGGCAACGCGCCATCGCCGACGCCGCCGCCCACGAGGCTGGTGATGATGTGCTGGGGGGAGACCACACGCACGCGGTTGTCTTGCGTGCGGGGTTTGGTTTCGGTGGTCACCGCGACGTAGACATTACCGGCAGCGTCGGTGGCTACGCCCCAGGGGGGAAACAGGGGAACTTGGCTGGCCGGCTGGCCATCGCCCGTGGAGCCAAACTCTCCGATCCCGGCCAGGGTGGTGATGAGCTGGCTTGCCGCCGCTACCTGCCGTACGCGCAGGTTGCGCGTATCGGCGATGTACAGATTGTGGGCCGCGTCCAGAGCAATCGAAGTGGGGAAATTGAGCCTAGCGGCGGTGGCGGGGCCGCCGTCGCCCAGGAAGCCGGCTGCGCCGGTGCCCGCCACGGTGGTGATGATGCCTGCAGGGCTGACGCGGCGAATGCGCTGGTTTTGGAAGTCGGCAATGTAGAGCGCGCCAGTGTCGTCACACAGCACGTCGGCGGGGTTGGCCAACCGGGCGGCGGTGGCGGGGCCGCCGTCGCCCCCAAAGCCCCACTGGCCGCTACCCGCCACGGTGGTGATGATGCCTGCGGGGTCAACCTTGCGAATGCGGTTGTTGGAGAAGTCGGCGATGTACACGTTGCCGGCGCTGTCCACGGTGGACTGGGGCATCTTCGATCTGACCTCCAGT
>JBHHYR010000014.1:0-36431 GCA_046757585.1 Binatia bacterium
CGCCATGCGGCTGCGCCCCCACCCGCACGAGTTCGCCCTCTACTTCGACGCCTGACAGGTTGCCGCGAGCGCGATGAGCCGGGGAATCATTGGTAGGAACGACGAGGGGAGGGAGTAGGCCGCAGCAGTTCGCACTTCGAACGAAGCCGCCGAGGACTCGTGGCCGGGAAGCCGCACGTACCGAGTGTCTGAAACCGGTCAGCGCCTCACGTGGACGTCAGGCTCCCTTGACACTGCGGGAGGTGCTTGTTACGGTCGGGCCGCCGTGGTCAACAGAGTCATTCTCATCGGAAACCTTGGCAAAGATCCGGAGGTGCGGTTCACACCGAACGGAACTGCACTGGCGAAGTTCCCCGTCGCTACCTCCGAGCGGTGGACCGATCAGGACGGCAATCGCCGGGAGCGCACCGAGTGGCACAACATCGTGGTGTGGGGAAAACAGGCGGAGACCTGCGGCCAGTACTTGTCTAAAGGACGACAGGTGTTCATCGAAGGGTCGATCCGCTCACGTCAATACGATGACAAGGAAGGCAACAAACGCTACATGACAGAGATCGTTGCCCGTGACGTCCGATTTCTCGGAAGTGCCGGAGGCCGGTCTGGACAAGAGACGGGGGTGAGCGTTCCAGCCGGGGAAGAGACCGGCGGCCCATCCCCCGAAGAAGACGATATTCCCTTCTGACCTGTGCGTGCGGGCAATCGGGCGTGCCGGCATGCCAACCGCGCTCACCACAATAAGCTGCTTGCGTGACCACCAGGGGCAGCGTATTCTCTGGCGTCATGGGTAACGTGTGGCGTTCCGTTGCCAAGGCCGCCGCTATCGCGGCAGGTTTCCTGGTCGTCTGGCCCCACGCGGCCGTGGGGGGCACACAACACTTCGTCATCAACGCTGGCAGTTCGATTACCTCAGTGTGCAACACCTGCGGCGAGCCACCGGCGAAGCCGGAACCGCTGACCGGAAGTTTCGACGTAACGCTCCTGCCGATCTCGTCGGTGTTCAACGTGGCGGCAGTAACAGGGCTCACGCTGGCCAGTGAGCGCTTCACAGTCACGGGCAACGGTTTCCTTCAGCGGTTGGGACGTGATCGGCAGGCGATGGTGCTTGAGACGCGAGTGAACGGCGACAGAGTCCTATTTACCAGCGGCCGGCGGCAGCACGCCGGGAGCCATGATATCACCATCGTCCTCGCTTCTCGCCATTCCGCTCGGTGGTCCGGTTCGCACACGTATGTGTTGGTCATCTCGGCCTCACCGGAGAACGACGACCCGCCAGATGCGGATGGCGACGGTATCGCGGACGGACAGGACAACTGCCCGACGATCAGCAACGCTGACCAGAACGACGCGGACGCTGACGGAGTCGGCGACCGCTGCGACCAGTGCTCAGCAACCGCACACGGTCTGGTCAACGGTCAGGGATGCAGCATCGCGCAGCTCTGTCCTTGCGAGGCTCCGGCATCGGGGAAGCAATGGGACAGCTCGCGCCAGTACCTGCATTGCGTGGCCCGGGCGACCCGCGTGCTCCGCCGTGAGGGACAGCTCACCCGCGCTCAGAGCCTTCGCATTCTGCGTCGCGCCGCGGCGTCGGGTTGCGGCGGCACGGTCGTCGCCACGCGGTAGTGGCGAGCCCCGGGGTGCGACTCATCGCGCCCTGTCACGGCCCCCGTATCCAGACGTGGATTTCACCGCCGACTCGGTGGCGGCGTTCAAGTACGCCAGAATGGCCGGTGGGTCCACGCGTTCGTACAGGTACATCGCCGCAACACCGAGCACCAACCCATAAATGAACTGCCGCATCGCACACCTATGATAATCGCCACCTCCACAAAGGTCAAAACGCGCTGCGCTCTGGCTCCCCGCGGTGCCCTTCCCCGCCTTGCTGGCATCTGGGCACCACGCTATGCTCCTCGCGCCTTGAAGCTTGCATGGAATTCCTCCTTCAGAACCACAGCAGCTACCCGCGGATTGGTGACACTCACGCTCAGCAACGACTCCGGCGGGCGCACGCGGCACGCGAACGCGGGGAAATCGACGCGGTGTCATTTGCCGCGATCGAACGGGCCCAGATCGAGGAAACGGTACATGAGCAGGAGCAGGCTGGCCTGGACGTGGTCACCGACGGGCAGATCCGCTGGGATGACCCGGTGTCGCGAGTCATGGGCGCGCTCGACGGCGTGCGCATCAACGGCTTGCTCCGTTACTTTGATACCAACTTCTATTTTCGCCAGCCAGTCATCACGGGAAGCGTTCGGCGACGGCATCCGATTCTGCGTGACGACTTCGTCATCGCGCGCCGTGCAGCGACCCGCTGTGTCAAGCCGGTGTTACCCGGGCCGTATACTCTGGCCCGCCTCTCCGTCTTGGAATCCGGGCCCTACGAGGACAGCGCGACGCTGGCGCGGGCCTTGAGCGACGTGCTGAGGGCGGAGATCAAGGATCTGGTGACCGCCGGCGCCCGAATGATTCAGATCGAAGAGCCCGCCATTCTCGCGCACCCTGCTGACATCCGCTTGTTACGGAAGCTCCTCGATCCGTTGTGGGCGGCCCGGGGTGAAGCACAGCTTATGGTGGCATCGTACTTCGGCGACGCGGCATCCCTCTACGCCCAGCTCCATTCCCTGCCGGCCGATATTCTTGCTCTGGACTTCAGCTGTAGCCCCACCCTGCTACAGACGGTTGCTGCGACCGGAGCAAGTAAAACACTCGCCCTTGGGATCGTCGATGGCCGCAACACCCGCATGGAGGATGCAGGCACGATCGCCCGGCAGGTGGAGATGCTCTTGCGGCGCTACGAGCTCACGGCGATCCACTTACTGCCCTCGTGCGGCCTCGAATACTTGCCGCGCGACAGCGCTCGCGCCAAGCTCGCACTGTTGCGAGAAATTCGCCGGCTGCTCAGTTCCACCTCATGAATCGGTTCGTCCTGCAGCGCGCGGGCGTCGACCTCCCCTTGCTGCCGACCACCACCGTCGGCAGTTTGCCGAAGCCGCCCGAACTGGCCGCAGCGCGGACACGGTTCGCGTGCGGGGAGCTCTCGCAGCGTGATCTCGACGCGCGAGCCGAAGAAGCGGTGGCGTCCTGGGTACAGCGGCAGGAGGAGCTGGGGCTTGATGTGCTCGTAGACGGTGAAATGTACCGGGGCGATATGGTGGCATACTTCGCGGAGGCGCTCGATGGTATGCGATTGGGCGGCCTGGTGCGTTCTTACGGTAACCGCTACTACCACAAGCCCGTCATTCACGGTGAGGTACGCTGGGAGCAGCCCATTACACCGCGGGCTGGTGGCGCTTTGCGCAAAGCCTTACTCACAGGCCGGTGAAGGGAGTGGTTACCGAACCGTACACCTTGATGGACTGGTCGTTCAATGAATACTACGCGGATCGACGCACTGCGTGTGTCGCGCTGGCATACGAAATGCGCAACGAAGTCGCGGCGCTGGCCGCTGCCGGGGCCAAGATCATTCAGATCGATGAACCGGCGCTTTCGGTCCGGCCTGACGAGCTGCCGTTGGCCAGGGAGGCCATGTGCATCGTGACCGAAGGAATCGAGGCGAGCGACAAGCTGCGTACCATGATGGCTGCAACAAGGTTGGTTCGTCCGACGCTCAGCCCGGGCGAGGCGGGTTCAGGATGACACGGGACGAACTCGCCCATCTGCTCGAGAACCTGGGGCTGCGTGGCAACCACATCGTTGTGCATGCCTCACTATCGAGCTTCGGAGACGTCGAGGGAGGCGCAAGCACGGTATGCGGTGTGCTCCTCGAGGTCGTCGGCGCCAGCGGGACGGTGCTCATGCCAGCCTTCACGTACGCCGAAACCCTGGGGGGCCCCGCGGCGGGCAGTCTCGTTGCAAGCGCTGGCGGCGCGACCAGCGGGCCTGTCCCGTTCCACTCGGATGTCTCGGTGAGCCGTGAAATCGGGGTGATCGCGGAGACTTTTCGGCATTGGCCCGGGGTCTTGCGCAGCAGTCATCCTACGCACTCGTTCTGCGCTTGGGGACGGCGGGCGCGCGAGGTTCTCTCCACTCAGCGCGACAACAACACCCTGGGGCCGCTCAAGAAGCTCAATGTGCTACAAGGTCACGTGTTGCTCCTGGGCACCACATTGCAATCCGTGACGGCAATTCATCTCGCCGAAGAGCAAGCCGCGGCGGCGTACCTCGGCCGCCGTGTTGCGGTGCGCGTCAACGCTGCGGGTTACGCTGAACGCGTAGTGCTGGAGAACGTCCCCGGCTGTAGTGTTGCCTTCATCAAACTCGAAGAACGCCTGGATCCCGCCAAGGTGCGATCTGTCGCACTGCCGCGAGGAACGGCGAGGAAGATTCCCGTTCGACATCTCGTACAGTTGGCGACGACCTTACTCGCCAGCGACCCGCAAGCGTTCGCCTGCGAGCGGCCGGGGTGCGCTAGTTGCGCGGCTAAGCGTGAGGCTGCGGGTGCGCGTACACCCTCGGCCTGGGGTTGAGGAGCCTTTCTGCACCAGCTTCCCGCACTAGGCGCCTGTTGGGCGTTCTCGAGACGTCCTCGATATCGCTGAGGGTTCGCCCCGCGACAAGACGCGGCTGTCAAGCGCACGCACGCGCTTACTGTGCGCGCGAACTTCAGGTCCGCTCGGCTGTTAGGCTGCCTCGTCCGTCCACGCGCGACCGAGCGCGAGTTTGCGACCACGCACGGTGCCGAGGACGTACGGTCCCTGCGGCAACAACGCCACGTGTGCGCCCTCACCATAGCGCACGAGTGCGGTACGCAGCGCCTCTTCCACCGTCACCGCCTGCGAGACGTTCAGCCCGCCGAGCGCAGCCGGCGCATGTCCGCCGGTGACCAGAACCACGTCGGCTTTCCGCAACACCTGGCAGAGATGCTGCCCCATCCACTGATCGATACGGAAGAAGCCGGGGCTCGTGATTCGGGCCATGAAATCTTCATGACCCCGCACGCTGCCGAGCAGCTCTTGAAAGTCCTTGCTCCCGATCCCTTCTTCAAGCGCCGCAGCAAGGATGATCGTGCCCCCACGCCGGACGATGTTGAGTGCAGCGGTCAGGCCCTTGATGGCCTGATAGAAAGTCGCATCGAGCGGATATCCGCCAGCCGACGTGATGACAATGTCGGCGGGGGTATCCAAGTCGACACGCACCTCACGTTCCACGTGCCGCATACCTGCCTCGTGGGCACGTGCCATGTCGCCTGCGAATACGCCTGTCAGGCGGCGGCAGCGATCGATGGACACATCTACGAGGAAGTCGACGCTCGCCAGCCGGGCGATCTCCATGAGATCCGCATGGAACGGGTTGCCTTCGATGATTCCGGGTCCGATGTTGTCCTCAAGCATCGCCGGCCCATGCACGCTACGCATCGTCTCAACGCCAGCAAGTCCGGGCGCCACGCCTTTGCGACCACCGGAATAACCTGCCATCAGATGTGGCTCAATCAAGCCGGTGACCACTTTGAGGTCGGCAGTCATGAACCCGCGATCGAGCCAGATATCGGTGCCGCGCCTCGTCTGGCCAAGATACACGTGTTCGCCCGCATGGCGGGCAATGTGATTACGAACGTGGTAGCGCGCCACGATGTCCGCACTGGTCATTTCCACCAGTTCCGCACGCGTATTCGGCCGATGGAGGCCAGTTGCCACAACGATCTCGATGCGTTCACGGGCAACTCCAGCCGCCTCGAGGGTGCGCAGCACGGGGGGGAGCACCACGGCGTTGGGCACCGGGCGGGTCTTGTCGGAAATCACGACCACTGCATCACGCCGGCCGGCCGCCAGCGTCGCCAGGGCAGGCGCTGCGATCGGAGTCGCCAGGGCATCTTCCACGGCACGCGTCGGATCAGCCAGGGGTGGCCCCTTTGACGGCTCCACCAATGACACGTGCAAGTGGTCCGCAAGGTGTACCAGCAGACCGCGCCGGCCATAGTCGAGTCGAACTTCCATCGGGTTGAGAGTCTCCAGTGCGGCCGCGCCAGTCAACAGTGCGGTGTGAAGCTGCACCGGCAGCAGCCGTCAGCCGGGGACCGCGAGCTGCTACATTTCACGGCGGCCTTCGAGGGCTTTGCCAAGCGTCATAGTGTCAGCGTATTCCACGTCCGCTCCCACGGGCAGGCCATGGGCGATCCGCGTGACACGTACGCCGAGGGGTTTGATGAGCCGTGACAGGTAGAGGGCGGTCGCCTCACCTTCCACCGTCGGGTTTGTCGCAACGACCACTTCCCGCACACTCCCATCCTGCAGCCGTCGGAGCAGCTCCGCGATTCGCAATTCCTCGGGGCCTACCCCGTCCAGAGGGGCGAGGCAACCGTGCAGCACGTGATAGCGCCCGGTGAACTGGCCGGATCGCTCCAAGGCGATGAGGTCTGCCGGCCGTTCCACCACGCAGATTGCACTGGCGTCACGTTCTGGGTTCTGACACACCGCACACGGATCATCCGCGGTGAGCCCGAGACAGATCGAGCAGAGCTTCGTTTCTTCCCGCACCTTGACCAGCGCCGCGGCCAGCTGCTCGACATCATGGCGGTCCGTGCGCAACAGGTGAAAGGCGAGGCGCGTCGCTGTCCTCTCACCGATTCCAGGCAGCTTCACCAGCTCCCGGATCAGGCGGGCCAACGGCGGCGGTAGCGCAGACATCCTGGGTGGCCCCGCGCGACGTCAGGGGGACGGATTCGCCGCGTCTTCGCGTGACCGAACGGGTACGCACCGCACCTGGACGACCACACGATCGGCGAATGTGGCAATATTCGCACCAGGCAGCACGATGGGCTGCAAGGCCCCCGCCATTACGTGATCCCCGGGATGTTCAAACCGCCGGTGACTTTTTTCATGGCGTCGGCCATCATCTCTTGCGCCGCATGGATGCCTTGGTTGACAGCGGCCATGACCAGATCTTGGAGCATCTCGGTGTCACCACCACGCGCCACCTCTGGATCGATGCGCAGCGCCACCACCTGCAGGCGACCACTGACGACCGCCGTCACCATGCCGCCGCCCGCGCTAGCCTCAACGGTACGAGCGGCAGTCTCTTCTTGAATCTTCCCTATACGCTCTTGCAACTCCTGGGCCTGCTTGACGATGTTGCCCAGGGGGCCAAATCCCTTGCTCATTGAGATCCCTTTCCTCTGCGTGCACGTGGCTTCACTGCTTGCACCTCTCCGCCGAGAATGTCGACTGCTGCACGGACCAGAGGGTCGCGCAGGGCCGCGGCGTGCACGCTTGCGGTGCTCTCCCCCGGGGCGTGCGCCGGGCCGTCTGGTTGCGTAGCTGTGGTGGCGCTCACAGTGACACGGAACTCCCGGCCGAAAAACTGCCGCGCGAGGGCTTCCACCAGCTGGGTATGCTGCACCAAGTAGTCGTAGTAGTAGCCGCGCGGCACGTGCAGCACAAGCAGCGGCCCTTCCAACTGGGGCGCCTGACTGTTCTGGAGGTACGGGAGCAAGGTCACCTTTTCCTTGCCGACGAAGGCGAGAAATGCTTCCCAGCTTCGCGTATCTTCGGGCTGCGGTGCCGGTGCGCCGGTCTGGGCTGCCGGCGTTGGAGGCGCGTGACGCTGCACGTGACCCGCCCGTGTCCGGTGCGTCGCAGCTGCGGCCTTTGCGGCGCGCGGTGGGCCGTCCGGGCCGCCGGCCGGCGGCTTGCCAGGCTCAAGACGACGCTCCAGTTCGTCGATCCGGTCCAGCAGCTCGTCGATGGACACGATCGGCGCGAGCGTCGCTAACTTGATCAGTGCCATTTCCATGATCAGCTTTGGATACGGCACGCGGCCCACCTCGACCTCGGCCGCAAGGAGCAAACCGACGGCGCGGTCGAGCTCCTCACTGCGCATCTTCTGCGCCTGACGCTCCACCTCCGCACGCTCTTCGTCGGCGAGGTCGGAGAGCAGGTCGGTACCCGGCAACAGCCGCGCCACCGACAGGTTACGGAAGTGCCCCAGAAGATCGCGGGCAAACCGCCGCATGTCGTGCCCGTAGAGATACAACTCGTTGAGCAGCTCCAGCGCCCGGACGGGATCGCGGTCGACAACGGCCTGCGCCACCGCGTACAGCACCTTGCGGTCAGCGAGCCCCAGCGCGGTTGCTACCTGTTCGTCGCCCACCGTCTTGCCGGCAAAAGCGATGACCTGATCGAGCAGCGATTGCGCGTCGCGCATGCTGCCTTCACCTTCGCGCGCGATCGCGAAGAGGGCACGATCACTGATCGCGATGCCTTCGCTGCGCGCGAGATGTGCCAAGCGATCACTGACGAGGCGCAACGGGATACGCTTGAAATCATAGCGTTGGCAACGTGAGTGAATGGTATGTGGCACCTTGTTCGGATCGGTGGTGGCGAAAATGAACTTCACATGTGCCGGCGGCTCCTCCAACGTCTTGAGCAGGGCATTGAAGGCACTGGTCGACAGCATATGTACCTCGTCGATGATGTAGATCTTGAAGCGGCTCTTGGCCGGCTGATAGCGCACGTTCTCGATGATTTCCCGCACGTCATCGACCCCCGTGTTAGAGGCGCCATCGATTTCCAAGACGTCCACCGCGGTGCCGGCTGTAATCTCCCGGCAATTCACGCACTGGTTGCACGGCGTCGGCGCGGGTCCCCGTTCACAGTTCACCGCCTTGGCCAGAACCCGGGCGGCGGTGGTCTTGCCGACACCACGTACGCCAGTGAACAGAAACGCATGCGCCAGCCGGTCGTACCGGATGGCATTCATCAACGTTTGACTCACGTGCTCCTGGCCGACGATTTCTTCAAAGGTCTGTGGCCGCCACTTGCGGGCCAGAACGAGATATCCCATGAGCAGTTACCTATCCCTTGGTTGCTGAACCCCACAGGGACGTCCTTCAGCCATTTCTCCCCTTGCTGAGCACGGAGGCGGAGTGGGCCAAGAAGACGATGGTCACTAGTGATAGCTAGGCTTCCCCGCGGCACAGAGGAGCGGTCGGTACCGCTGCTTCCTTCCGGACCTGACGGGGTTCGCGATGCTCTCTTGCGCGGGACCTAGCTATCACCACTGACCATCGGTCGCATTCTTCCGCAGCACTCCCAGCGATATGTTCGCATGTCCCAGGCCACGCGTCCATCCCCCCGGGCCAATCTGGTGCTGGGTCGCCGTCGACTCGCCGGGACGGTCATCCCCAGCACGCGCACCTCCGGCGCGAGGAATCATTTGCAGTCGTTGGGAACACTCTTCGTGCCGCAGGTGATCATGCTCCGAATGATAAACCTCACCGCTGCGAACAGAGCCACCCTGGCCCGCGACCGCGAATTTTCCGTCGCGGTCCACTCCCCAACGGGTGTTAGAAAACGGAGAGGGTGGGATTCGAACCCACGGTACCTTTTGGGTACACACGCTCTCCAGGCGTGCCCCTTCGGCCACTCGGGCACCTCTCCCGCCACGCAGAGCCATGACTTCTCCTACACCCGCCTCGGGCCATTGTCACGAACCGCCCGATGACCCCTTGCACGCTTGCATCGCGCCACGAGCCGGTCTAGAGGCCTGCAGCATGCCGTTCCGCAGCCTGACGGCGGTCGATGCCGCGGGACATGCCGCGATGTCACAGGCCGCCTGGCCCACTCGTGGCTTCGGCACGGCAATCACGACACCGGCGCTGTCCCGCGGTGGGTAAGCCATGGCTGCGCCTTCCATTCGTGACAAGGCCGCGATCGTCGGCATCGGTCAGACCATGTTCAGCAAGCACCTCGGCCTGTCGGAGTACGAGATGGCGGTCGAAGCGATCTGGAACGCCTGCGACGATGCGGGCATTTCTCCGCGCGAGATTGACGGAATCGTACGCTACGACATAGAGCAGATCGATGAGGAGCAGCTTCTCGCCGTCCTCGGCAACCCGCTACTGCGGTACTTCGCCGGCACCAGCTGGGGCGGCGGTGGCTCGGCGTCGGTGCTCGTGGTCGCTGCGGCGGCGATCGCATCGGGGCTGGCGCGCATTGTCCTCGTTTACCGCGCAGGCGCCATGGCTGCCGGCGCGCATCACATCAGGCTGTCGAATCTGTTCGCCCGACCGTGGGAGGAGGAATCTGCCGTGCGCGTGGCCCGCCAGGTCTTCACCATGGCCGAGTGCGCGCCATCCGACATCGACGCAGCGTTCTTCTACGACTTCTTCACGTCCCTGGTGATCATCGCGCTCGAACAATACGGCTTTGCCCCGCGCGGCGAGGGGGGGCCATTCGTCGAGAACGGAGGCTTGGCGTGGCCCCACGGGCGACTGGTCTGCAACACGAACGGCGGCCAGCTCTGCGAGGCGTTCGTTCACGGATTCAACAATTCCGTCGAGGCAGTCCGGCAGATCCGTGGCACCTCCACCGCACAGCTAGAGCACTGCGAGCTGGTCCTGGTCGCCGGCGGCAACACGGATCCGACCGGGGCCGTGATCCTGCGGCGGGACTGACCACCCGCGGGATGCGTGTCACAAGGTCAAGCCTTGACTGACAGCGGGCATCTGACGTACGCGAATGCGCTGCACAAGCAACGTCGCAAGTGACAGGAAGAGCGCCACCGCCGCGGGCGGCAAGGAGGTTCCAAGCATGAACGCCACACGGGCAAGACCGGCTCCAGCGCAGGTGTACGAAATCCAGGGACGCCGAGTGACGCTCCCCGCCACCGTGCGGGACGCGAGCGCGGGCAATGCCATGTTCATGGTTCCGGCTGTAGTCGCGCAGCGGCTCGTGGGGAACGCCTTCGACGTGATAGAGCTGGCACCGAACCAGGCCCAGCTCATTCTCGGATTCGTCGACTACCGCGATAACGACCTAGGCAACTACAACGAGGCGATGATCGTTTTCATGGTGCGGCCGAGGGGCTCCTCCGCCGGAGACGGCACATTCATCTACAAGCTTCCGGTCGACCAGTCCTTTACCTGTGAGGCCGGGCGTCGAATCTGGGGCTTCCCCAAGAGTGTCGGCGTGATCGACATCGACTATGCCTCCGACCGAGCGACCTGCAGGCTAGTCATGGACGGGCAACATGTGTTCACATTGTCGGTGCCGCGCCGCACCGTAGAGATGGGTGACGGCCGCGACACGGAGATGACTACTTACACGTATCTCGACGGCGCGGCAGCCGTGCCGTTTACGACCGGTGGAGGCACCGCAGTCGTTTCCGCTCCAGAGGGAGTGGAGTTGCACCTCGGCGCTCATCCACTCGCCGACGAGCTCCGGACCCTCGGATTGCCCGCGCCCCCGTTGATGAGCATGTGGACCGAGCACATGCACGGCTTTTTCAGCGCGCCGCGCAAGCTCTGATTGTACGAGAGTGTCGGGAGACAGCATGAAGTTCGGACTGCTTTACGAAATCGAAGTGGCACGGCCGTGGGGCGAGACATCGGTGGCAGACTGCTTCTGGGAGGCCCTCGAGCAGGTAAAGATCGCGGAGGCGGCCGGGTTCTCGCACGTCTTTTCCGTGGAGCACCACTTCCTTGATCAGTTCTCCGTGGCCTCTGCGCCGGCGGTCTGGCTTGCGGCCGTCGCCCAGCATACCTCAACGATCCGGATCGGCCACGGGGTGCGCCTGTTGCCCTTCAGCTACAACCACCCGATCAGGGCGGCTGAGATGGCCGCAACGCTTGACATCATGAGCCGGGGACGCCTCGACTTCGGGACGGGGCGGTCCGCGTCAGCCCTCGAGCTCGAAGGCTTCGGGATCGAACCCAGCCTCACGCGCACGCAGTGGGATGAGGCATTGCATATGATCCCGAAGATGTGGACGCAGGAGGAGTTTTCCTGGAGTTCCCCGACCTTCAAGATGCCCCCGCGCAACGTGCTGCCCAAGCCGGTGCAGAAGCCGCACCCGCCAATCTGGATGTCCGGCACGCAGCCCGAGTCGGCAGTTCTGGCCGGTGAACGTGGTATTGGGTTCATGCACTTCTCGCTCTCCGACCCCGTTGGCATGGACGCGAAAGTACGCTCATACAGGGAGGCGCTCACACGGACGCAGCCGGTCGGAGAGTTCATCAATGATGCCTTTGCGGCCTTCACCGTGATGTTCTGTGGGAAAGATGACGCCGACGCCGCAGCGTGCGCGAGCCAAGGCAGCACCTGGTACGCCAACCTCGTCGAGCTGGTGTACGCGTCGCTGGGCACGCTGTCCGAAGACGAAAGCTACGCTTGGTACCGGAACCGCATCGCCACGGAGGCGTACCGGGAGCGCAGTCTCCAGGAACTTATCGACCGCCGCTCGGTGATCGTGGGTGGCCCGGCGCGCTGCATCGAGTCGATCGAGTGGTACGCCTCGCAGGGTGTCGACATGATGCTGTTTCTGGTCCAAGCAGCACACATCCGACATCAAGACATCATGGAGTCGCTGCGCCGCTTCGGCCGCGAGGTGATTCCCCACTTCGTCACGTGACGACAGGCGCGAGCGGGTCATATCGGCGCAAGGCGGGAACCACGATACACCGCTGAGCAGGGAGGATCTCGCGTTGCCCGATCACCCGGTCAATCCCAACATCAGGCTGGTGGACGGCACCTTTTACAGCGCCAACCCGCACCCGCACTTTCACTGGATGCGGGACAACGCGCCGGTCTACTGGGACGCGGCGGGCCACGTGTGGGGTATCGCCCGCTACGACGATGTCATGGCCGTCTCCAAAGATCCGCAGACGTTCTGCAACAGCGAAGGCATGCGCCCGGACGCCCCATCGTTGCCGTACATGATTAACTTGGACGATCCCCTGCACAAGAAGAGGCGTGCTTTGGTGCACGGGGGGTTCACGCTGCGGCGCGTGGCTGAGCGCGAGGCGCGCATCCGTGAGGTGTGCATCGGCCTGCTCGAGCGTGCCAAGGCACGTGGCCGCTTTGACTTCGTGAGGGATGTGGCGGCATGGTTGCCGCTGATCATCATCGGGGACATGCTGGGCGTGGAGCCGGCGGCCCACGCACGCCTGCTCGTGTGGTCCGACGAGATGCTCGTGGCCACCGGCAGCGCCGACCCGGAGCGGATGGAGCGTGCGCAGAAGGCTTTCCTCGAGTACCGTGCTTACCAGTCCCAGGTGATCGCCGACCGCCGCGCCCAGCCACGACAGAACGATCTGGTGAGCATCCTCGTTCAGGCTGAGATCGATGGCGAGAAGTTGGATGACGAAGCAGTGTTGATGGAGTCCCTGCTGATCCTAATCGGGGGCGACGAAACCACGCGCCATGTGATCAGCGGCGGCATGTACCAGCTCATACGCCATCCAGACCAGCGCCGCCAGTTGGCACGGGAACGCGCACGGATCCCCGCCGCTGTCGAGGAGATGCTGCGCTGGGTCTCGCCCATCCAGAACATGGCTCGCACCGCTACCAGGGAGGTCGAGTTGCACGGGCAGCGAATCAACAAGGGCGATAAGCTCCTGCTCCTGTACCCGTCGGCCAACCGGGACGCCCGCGTCTTCCCTGATGCATGCACCTTCAACGTCGCGCGGCACCCCAACGAGCACCTGGCGTTCGGTTACGGCGCCCACTACTGCCTGGGCGCTAGCCTCGCGCGGCTCGAGCTACGCGTCATGTTCGAAGAGATCTTGCGGCGAATGCCCGACCTCGAGCTGGTCTCGGATCAGCCGCCCCCGCTGCGGGCCTCGAATTTCATCACCGGCATCGAGGCGCTCCCGGTGGAGTGCCGCCCCTGAGCGGCTGGGCATGGTACACGCCGGGTGATCTGCTAGGGGTTGACATCATATAGACTTAGACCTAGTATATCCTCGTAATGGAGCGAGAGCTGGTGGGGATCCTTCGGCACCACGGCATTCAGCCATCGGCGCAGCGCGTCGCCGTGGCGGGGTATATCCTTTACACCCACGATCATCCGTCGGCAGACCAGGTATGGGCCACGGTACGCGCCCGGTTTCCGCTGCTTTCGCGCGCCACGGTCTACAACACGCTCCACCGTTTCGCCGAGAAGGGACTCATCCGGGAGCTGGTACTCACGCCGGGCAGGATCGTCTTCGATGCGAACGTGGGTCCACACCACCACTTCATTGACGAGAATACGGGCCGGATCTACGACATCCCGTGGCCGGCTCTCAAGGTTGGCAACGTGCGACGGCTGCGGCGCTTCAAGGTGCGTGACTATCACGTGGTGCTCCGCGGGACGCGCGCCGGCCGGCGCGCGTCGCAGTGAGGAGTGTTTTTTTGTTCTATGTTTAGATTAGTTCTATCTCTCAACCGTATCTAATAATAATGGAGGACACTGAAAGGAGGATCACATGGCACAGCCACAACCTGGCATCATCCTAGAACCAAACCAGAGCGCCCTCTTCGTCGTCTGCCGCGTCCCGAACGCCAAGATAGACGGTCAACGCATCGCACGGGTCGCCGCTGGCATCCCCTCGTTGGTCGATACGATTGGCACGATCGATCGTGCTGCGGAGCTGGTGTGTACGGCGAGCTTTGGCGCGGCGTTCTGGAATTTCCTCTCACCCGCTGAACGGCCGGCGGCGCTGCGGCCATTTACGGCAGTTCACACAGCAGGCCGGGCAGCGCCCAGCACCGGGGGTGATCTGCTCCTCCACATCATTTCCAAGCGCATGGATCTCAACATGGAGTTCGGGCTTCGCGCGATGGCGCAGTTCGGCCAGGCAGTGGAGGTTACCGACGCCGTGCACGGCTTCCGCTACCTCGACTCCCGCGATCTCACCGGGTTCATCGATGGCACGGAAAACCCACGCGGCAGCGCCGAGCGGGCGGCCGTCGCCCTGATCGGACAAGAAGACCCGACTTTCGCGGGGGGCAGCTACGTCTTTACCCAGCGCTATGTTCACGACCTGAACAAGTGGGCAACGCGGGCGGTCCAGGAGCAGGAGCAGATCATCGGGCGGCGCAAGGCCGATAGCGAGGAGTTGACCGGCGATCGGACACGACCGACGGCGCACATCAGCCGCGTGGGGATCGAGGAAAACGGGAAGGATCTGCAGATTGTTCGGCACAGCTTCCCGTACGGGACACCCGCCGGAGCAGGCCTCTTCTTCATCGCGTACACACGAGACCTCGCCATCCCGGAAAAGATGCTCGCGCGTATGATGGGCAGGAGCGGCGACGGGTTGCACGACCACCTGATGGACTACACGCAGGCGGTCTCGGGGGCGACATTCTTCGCACCTTCCTTGGATATGCTCGGATCACTGGCGTAGTAGTCCACTGCCCACGTCAGATTGCATGTCACGACGGCTGCCGATACGATTGGCCGAGGCAGTGGGGGCACCGGCTCTCACTGCCAGGGGCGCGTGGCGACAGCGAGGGGGTTCGCAGCCCAAGTCGCGCGTTGCTCGGCGTCGGCAACACTCAAGCCTGGAGCATCGTAGTAAATCGTACGCACCGCCGTGAAGAAATCTGCCGTTCCATTACGCGGGTCGGTGTTTGGAAGGTCGGTATTGATCCAGAGGCCGCTCGAACCGTACGCGAAGGCATCGCCAGTGCACTGCGTGACGGGGGGAGTCGTGTCGTCCAGGTAATACGAGGTCACCGCTGTCACCGGCAGGGCAATGCTGGTCTGGACGCTGCCGACGTGCGTCAACGAGCCCTGCTGCCCGGTGACCAACTCCCAGCCAAAGAGACCAGCCGTCACGCTATCCGGCACACCGTCGATCGTCACACCGGACTGATTCAGGTCGTTACGGTACACCATGCCGGTCGCCGCCGGGCTGTAGTCATAGAAGTCCATGACGCCCTGGATGGGGTGCACACGAAGAAGGGTCGCAATGTCCTCACGGCGCTCGTAGTAGAGGTGTTCGCGCTGCGTCAGGGGGCCGCTGTTCGCCCCCACGTAGGAGCGGATCGCCCGGACCGGACCGCTCTTGTTGATGACGAAAGCCCCCTCAGCGTGCGAGAAGGTGTCCTCGCTCCGGCTGCACACGTCTGGCGCGAACAGATTTTTGTGCCGGTCCAGAATCTCCGCGCTGCTGGCGGAGCCAGCGAAAACCCGCAACTCATCCTGGATCCATCGGTCTGAGAAGTGGCACATGTAGTGGCTTGTCGTGACGCTCGAGTCCTCGGGATTCGGACCCTTGTCAATTTTGTACGTCGCCTTGTAGGCGCCCGAGAGCAGAACGAACTGATAGTCCACGTACTGCCGGCCGGCACCCTGATCGAGCGCACCCATCTGCTCGAAGAGATAGACGTACGCGGTTTGCAAGCCGATCGGATCCGTTACGGTCACCTCCACTCCCGAACCCGGGACCACCCCGGCCGGCTCGCTGAAGCTCGCGGGACGGGCACCCGCGTCCCGAGCCATGAAGACGATTTCGTCGTCAGGGTCGAGAGCTGGGTTCGGGTCGGGCCCGGTGAAGGTGCCGGAATCCGTGTAGTCGAGCACGGTGATGTTGCAACCCGAACACTGAGCACTGTTGTTGTACACAGCGTCGAAATTGATCATGGCGCGTTCATCCACTTGGACCGGGATCTGGCTCCATCCTGAAAGGTAGCGGAATGCCACCAGAGCGCCCGGGGAGATGCCATCCAGCGACGGCACGGCGGCCCCGGGTAGCACCACCGGATCGGCCGGACGGCCCAGTATCCCGGTGCCGCCACCCAGACTGGCGTCGGAGCAATCCGCCAACGACGAGGGCGAGGCACCCTTGGCCAGGAACTTGTCCACCTGGTCTTTCTTGACGGTCGAAGGACCGAAGAGAGCGCAGCTTCGTAGCGAGCCCGTCGTTATTCGAAGCCCCACAGCGCCCTGCGGACCCGTCAAAGCCAGGCCTGCGTCCTTGGCGATCACCTTCAACCGCTTACCCTGTCGGAGCAGGGCTGTTCGCACCGGGGAAATACCGCTGGGGGCCTTCCCGTTGACGAAATGGTAGAGCTTGGTGCTCCCGTCCTTGACCTTCCAGCCAGGCTTGCCTTCACCGGACGGAACAACAAGTAACCCACCACCAGAGTCGTTCAACGAAAACAGCTCGACCAGCAGACCACCGGGACTGCCGTTCGCGGGATCATCCGCGCTGCCGATCGCCGGGAAAAGGAAGTT
This sequence comes from Binatia bacterium, assembly GCA_046757585.1. Lineage (GTDB taxonomy): Bacteria > Desulfobacterota > Binatia > HRBIN30 > HRBIN30 > JBHHYR01. The sequence continues at coordinate 16,939 of JBHHYR010000014.1, forward strand.
TGGGTCTTTCGACACAAACACCATCCGTTCCTTGCCGGATGGCGATCGCTTGAGAAACAGCTTGACTCCGCTGATCGGCTGATCAAGCGCGTGCGCCGCCAGCACCAGGGTCGTGACACACATCAGACCCACCATGACGGCGAACGTGATGCGATTTCGCATTGCAAAGCGCCTTTGCCGCGGACCCCTCATCGGTCTCCTGCTCTCTGCTTCTGACCCCTCTCACCCCCCAGTACCATACGATATTACAAGATTTCTTCCAAACGGGAAAGCAACCACCAGCCGAAGGTGATGCCCGACAATCACTGCAACCATGACATTGGAACTGGGCGACCGTCGGCGCGGGATTCGTTTTTCGGTGGCAGGTCCTTCTCAAGAAGAAAGAAGTAAGGGGCTGGTGACAGATGGACGTGAAGCTGTATGATACGTACCATGGTGGGTGTGATGCTGGGTGCGGGTAGCCGTGCCGCCGCCCCTTCGCGGTGCGTACCGTGCCCGAGGTGACGGGACCGAAGGTCTGGAGGATTGCATGATCGATCTTTATACCGCTTCGACACCGAACGGCTGGAAAGTCTCCGTCACGCTGGAGGAACTCGCGCTCCCATACGAGGTTCATCCGATCAACCTGCTGGCGGGCGAGCAGAAGGAGCCCGGCTACCTGGCCATCAATCCGAATGGGCGCATCCCGACCATCGTCGACCGTGATGCGGACAGCTTCGCTGTGTTCGAGTCGGGTGCCATCCTCATTTATCTTGCAGAGAAGGCCGGTAGCTTGCTTCCGTCCGATGTCAAAGGGCGCTCACTGGTACTCCAGTGGCTGATGTTCCAGATGGGCGGTATCGGCCCAATGATGGGACAAGCGAACGTGTTCTACCGCTATTTCCCGGAGAAGCTTCAGCCGGCCATCGACCGTTACCAGCACGAATCGAAACGGCTCTTCAAGGTGCTCGATAGCCGCCTCAGGGACCACGAGTACCTCGCGGGTGACTACAGCATCGCGGACATTGCAAACTGGTGCTGGGTGCGCACGCATGCGTGGTCAGGCGTCGAAATTGACGATCTACCCAACCTGCAGCGCTGGCTCGATGCCTTGGCCGTCCGCCCAGCGTGCGTCAAGGGGGTGAAGGTTCCGGTGGACCTCGCGCTGCTCGCCACCGGCGAGGGCACAGCAGCGAAGGAATTCGCCAAGCATGCGGGCACGATCGTAACCCGGTGACCGTCTCGAGACGGATGAGGGCTGTTTGTCTGCACCCCGGCCTTTGGCTGAAGGTGATTCGCGTGAGTTGTTGACGTTCAACCCTGCTCAGCTGTAACCTACCGCATGTGCTCGGCTTCGTACGGCCCGGAGCCGCTGCAGGTGTACAGGTTCACGAGCGCGGTGCCCCGTCTGTTCAGAGGTGGGAAGCTTCGCCGCGCAGCTCGCTGGGCCGTCAAGTCTTCCGACAGGAGGCGAACGATGTTCAGAATCCCTGACGTGGCGCTGAGCGGCGCGATCGCGTTTGCGCTCGCGATGCCCGTGGGGGGGCACGCGTTTGCAGCGACCGCGGCAGCGGCGAAGCAAGCCCTCCACGCCGGCGAGATTCTCAACCAGAGCAATTGGCAGAAGGCCGAAGGGCTGCTACCGCCGGAAATCCTGAAGCATTACCGCACTGGCGAGTACGTGAATCGGATCGTCGACTGGCCGCCCGGCACCTTTCACTGGCCGCCGGATTTCGCCAAGGCAAGCAAGGCCAACGAAGGGCGATTCGTGATCGGCACGCACGGTGAGGTCATCGGCAAAGCCACAGGTAAGCAGCCGCCTTTGGTGCTCGGGTTTCCCTTCCCGACCATCGATGCGACTGACCCTAAGGCAGCCAACAAGATTATCTGGAACTACTTCTATCTGAACTGGTACTGGGGAAACCTACACGCCGAAGCGCAGGTGAACTGGGTCGGCGCCCGAAAGCTGCAGAGGCGCAGCGACCAGGATGTGAATTTCATGTATTACGACGGCGTGCCGAAGCGGGACCAGGTCCCGAACCCCCAGAATTTCAGCACGCAGCAGCTCCTCGTGACCCGGTTTCCAACCGATTTGAACGGCACGGCGGCACTCACATGGCGTTACCGCGACCCGACCAAACGCGACTCAACCTGGGCCTTCGTGCCGGTGCTGCGTCGGGTCCGTGCTGTCAGCCCGGCCAATCGATCCGACGGGTTCCTCGGCTCCGATATGAGCCAGGACGACGGTCCTTTCTTCGACGGGAAAGTGGAGGATTTCACGTGGACCTTGAAGGGGGAGGTCGACCAACTGCGGGTGGTGGACCCGATCAACCTACAAGGAAAGTCGAAATCCGAATGGCTATCGAGCGGTGGGTGGCGGGCGTTCTGGCCGGACATGCCGTATTTGGGCTACCACGATCCCAACTGGCACGGTGTGGCGTGGGCTCCTATCGCGATGGCGCTTGCGAAGCGGCATTTCTGGGTGGTCGAGGCGGTCCCGAAGGACCAGTATTACCTGTACGGCCGGCTGCAGTTGTACATTGATAAAGAGACTTTCCAGGGCGCGTGGAACCGCAAGTTCAGTTGGCGCGGCGAACTTCTGAACACCTTCCAGGTATTGGCCTACAACCCTCAAAAATACACCCGCCCCGACGGGACAGCGGATTACATTCAAGGATCGAATATGAACTTTCAGTGCGCTGAAAACATCAAGGCTCACCAGGCAACGGTGGCCGGCCAAAAGTCGGCCCCGCAGTCGGCGTTGGACCTTCGCGTCCCGTACAAGCCGACCTTTTTCGACATGAACTCCCTGTCGCGCTTTGGGAAATAAGAGAGCGCACCCTTACTGGTACTGCCTGCCGCAGCGTCAGCCCTCGTCCGCACGGGTGGCAGCGGGCGGCAATAGGCCGTCGGGCGGCCAGCTCGCAACGCCGTCTTCGAGCGGGATGTCGAGGCCAAGCACCACTTGTGAGATCAGATGCCACGTGCCGATCGCGGTCACCAGTTCGACGAGTGCCTCGGGACCGCCGACGTGCGCCACGCACCGCGTCCAGGTCGCAGCTGATATCCGTCCACGCTCCAGCGTCTCATCAGTTGCCGTGAGGACGGCACGTTCCGCTGGACCGAAGCGCTCACAGCCGCGCCAGTTGCGCAGCGCCAGCAGGTCTTCATCGGCCACCTTGAACTGCTCGCGGGCCACGCGCCAGTGCTGGGTCCACTCATAGTCCGCCCCCGTAACCCAACCGATGCGCATGATCACCAGCTCCCGCAGGCGGGCGTCGAGCTTGCCGCGAAAGAGCAGAGTGAGCAGCAGATCGTTGACACACTTTGCTAGGCCCGGCTGGTGCAGCAGCACGCGGAAGATGTTCAGCTGCGCCATCGCCTCGGGCACACCTGCCTCGCGAGCCGCAGCGAGCGCCTCCTCACAAGACAGGCGTTCAATCCGGAGCGGTCGGGTCATATCGTTGTCCTCTCAGGGGGCACATTCCCGCGCAAAGTTCCAGGTGTCACTGCACGCGCCGGAACTTGACCAGCGTAATCCCCTCGTGCATCGGGACGAAGACCGCTTCAACCGGCATGCCTGCCGTGATCTCTTCAGGTGAGCAGTCCAACACCTCGCTGATGAAGTGCACGCCCTCGTCCATGAGTACGTCAACGACATTGTACGGCACTTTGTGCTGCAAAGCCGGCAGGGTCGGGCCGCGGACAATCGTCCAGGTGTAAACGCACCCGCGCCCCGTCGACCGCTCCCAGCTGTATACGCGTGATAAGCACCTAGCAGCCCGTTGAAAAACAGGGCCCCTACTGCGGGTGGCTATTTTCCGCCAGCTCTGCGTTGCCGAATCCTCAACAAAATCACCCGATTTGCCTCCGGTTCGGCGCCTTGATCTGACGCAAAATCGCTTACCCTCGCTACGGTGCCTGTTTTTCAACGGACTGCTAGGACAGACCGGGCGCGGGTAATGCCGAAAGCCGCCGCAGGCCGAGCACTTTTGGAACCGTAACTCCCCCCTTCTCGCCGCTTCGTAGAAGGACAGATTGTCACGCGTCGGTTGCGGCAAGGGCTGCCGATGGCCGATCGACGCTTCACTGGTTGAACCCGCACCCATCACAGAACGTTGTACATGATCGCCCAGGTTGCCTCGTGACTGCAAGTGTGTGACACGTTCAGAGGCAAGAACGCCTTGGGTCTCGGTCTCACGCTGGCCGGCGGCGATGCCGGCCGCCATGGCCGGCATCCCAAGAGGAGGGCTGTATGAGCAAGAATGCCGATCGGCTTCGACAACTGTTCACGGATCTGGATCGACTCGACCTCGGCGGGGTCGCAAGCCATTGCACGGACGACTGCGTTTACGAGGACGTTCCCTTTCCGGAAGCCACTGTGACGGGCCCGGACGCCATCCGCGCCAAGCTCGAGCTGGGGCTCGGCACCCTCGAGCGCATACCGACGACCATTCATGAGCTTGTCGAAGACGGTGACACGATGTTGGTCGAACGAACCGAAGTGTGGCACCACCGGACGGGAGAGCGCGCCACTCTCAAGGTGGCTGCAGTGTTCAAGTTCCGCGAAGGGAAAGTCGCACTCTGGCGCGACTACTGGGACGCCAAGACACTGTTTGCGCAGCAGCCCGCCGGCTGGCTGCCTGATGTGCCACGACCGTAGCGCTCAGCTTGCCGGCCTGTGCTCTGCACGTTCATTGTTCAGCCCTTGACGGCACGCAGCTGGCGGCGGGAGTGCGCGGGCGCGGACCGGAGGCGGCGGACCTGTTGTTCGAGCAAGGCATCGGCCCGAGCCAGCAGATCGGGGTTGCTGGTGTGTTTCTCGATCATGTAGCTGAGGTCGCCCAGGTCGTGGATCAGCAGTTTCATCGCGCGTTCGCGTTCGGCCTCACCCTTCAAGGTTTGTAGGAGGTCCAGGACAACGTCCTCGATTTCCGACCCTTCGATTTCTAGTGCGATTTCGAAGGCACGCTCGATGCTCACACCCTGCTCCGCCTCAGCCTGAAGGCGGGCCAACAGTCGCCGGAGATGCTGAACTCGTCGAGGGGTGAGCGCGGTGGCCGCGCGCACACGGGGTTTCGAGGCGCTTTCCAGCAAGCCCGCCACCAATGCCAGCGCACCAAAGTGCCGGGACTCGTGTTGCGCCATATCGAACCAGAAGGCACGCAACTCCTCAGGTTGACCGAGGCGACCCTCGAAGACGCAGTACAGATGCATTGTTCGCCGCTCGAGGTCCATCGCGGCATCGATCAGGCGGCGGAGCGTCGCGGTCGCCCGCGGTGGTTTCGGCATGCTCACGGAACGATGTACGCGTCCAACTGTTGCAGAAACTAGCCAAGGGGGCGGCGCGAGGTCAACCGCGGCGCAGGGGCGCCACCGGCCCTACCGGTTGCGGCCGTAACCGCCTCCGGGTCGTGACGCACGCGGCGTCTGGGGACGAGCCTCATTGACGAGGATGGCGCGGTTGTCCAGGCTATGACCGTTGAACATCTCGATGGCCTTCTGTGCCTCTTCGGACGAATTCATTTCAACGAAGCCGAAGCCGCGTGACTGCCCCGAGAATTTGTCGCGAATGATGTTCACCGACGCAACCGTCCCTGCTTCTTGGAACAGTGAGCGTAACTCATCCTCGCTGGTCTTGAACGGGAGATTTCCTACATACAACTTTGTCGCCATGCGACTCCTCCTTCGGTAGCCGGCCACGCATGGCCCGCGTAGAACAGCCCCGCTCTACAGAGGCACAGACGCACGGGTCACCTGGCAGGCTTGCAGCGGACTCTACTGCGCCCGCCCGCCCCAAGTCAACAAAACGCCATGGCGTGCGCACGCAGGAGCGTCGCCCGCGGGCACCCGGAGCTCCCGTCTCTCGCATCGTCTAAATGTCTGTCAAAGTGCAACCCATTTGGATAGATACCTGACTTGCCATGCCAGGTCCAGATCCTGACCACGTCCGCCGCTTTCAGCGCCGGCTGCTCCGCTGGTACAGTCGTCACGGCCGCGATCTGCCGTGGCGGCGCACGAAGGACCCCTACCGGATCCTGGTCTCAGAGATCATGCTGCAACAAACACAAGTCGACCGAGTCCGCCGCTACTACGAACGCTTCCTCCGCCGCTATCCGACCGTCGAAGCGCTGGCCGCCTCGTCGCCACTGCAGGTGCGTGAGGCGTGGGATGGGCTCGGTTACTACGCGCGGGCGCGCAACCTGCACCGGACCGCGCAACGTGTGAGCGAAGAGCATGGCGGGAAGGTGCCGGACGTGCCCGAACTCATTCGACGCTTGCCTGGCATCGGCAGATACACAGCGGGTGCCGTCCTGAGCTTCGCGTACGGGCAAGACGAGCCGATTCTCGATACAAACGCAGCACGTGTGCTGAGCCGGGCGTTTGGTGTGCGCCGCCGCCGCTCGTGGAGCCGTTACCAGCGGCGGCTCTGGCAGATCGCCGAGACGGTCACTCCCGTGGGCAAGGCTGGTCGGTTCAATCAGGCAATCATGGATCTGGGGGCGACCATCTGCCAGGCTCGCAAGCCGGCCTGCACGCGTTGCCCCGTCAGGGCCTGCTGCCGCAGCGCCACGCCGGTCGCCATGGGCCGGCAGGGGCCCAGTTAGCGCCGCCCCCCCTGCCCTTCCTGCATTGCTTCCCTCCGCCTCTGTAGGCCGCTTGCGAGCGAAGAGTCGGGCATCGCGGCAGCCGTTTGCACACGCCGCATCCATTCCCGCCGGAGAATCGAGTACACAAAGCGGTCCACGGGGCGGCCGTTGCGGATGATGGCGCGCGGAACCACACGCTCCCGCACCATGCCGAGCTTCTCCATGGTCCGGTAGGAGCGGCGGTTGTCAGTATCACACACGGCCTGGATGCGGCGCAGGCCGAGAGACTGGAACCCATACTCGATCAACAGCCGGCCCGCTTCGACGTTCAACCCCTGGCCCCAATAACGGCGGCCCAGCGTATAGCCGATCTCTCCGACACCCCACAGCCGGCTGATGATACGAATGTCCACCACGCCAATGACCCGGCCTTCGGGGACGTACTCTACGGCGAAGGTAACGGGGCCCCAATCATCGGCGAGGCAACGCCTGATGTAGGTCATGCTGTCGTAAGGGGAGCGATGCGGTTCCCACCCAGCGTATCGCGTGACCAGCGGATCCGAGGCATAGCTGAAGACGTCGTCGATATCCTCAGGTCGGAAGTTGCGGAGCCGGACGCGCCCGCTGCACAGCTCTGCGTTTGCCATCATCAGATCACTACGCTCTCTTGGTATTCTGCCTGCATTGCTGCTACGACGCCGGTGCGGATTCGTCCTCAGACATACCCGGCCGCCACCAGGCATTCCGCCGTCAGCACGGACCCCTTGGCAGCTCCCATCTTCGTGTTGTGCGACACCAGCAGATACTTGATGCCGTTCTCCAGCGCCCCGTCAATGCGGATGCGACCGACACTGGTCGTCATGCCACCGTCGGCGTCACGGTCCAGCCGTGGCTGCGGCCGGAACGGAGCGTCGTGCACCGTGATGAGTCGTTGCGGGGCTGAGGGCAATGCCAACCGCACCAGCTCAGTGCCGAACTCACGGAACGCCGCCGATACATCCTTAGGCGTGCAGGCCGTCGTCGTAGAAACGGCCACCGCTTCCGTATGTCCCTCCGTGACGGCCGCACGGGTACACGTGGCACTCACGGGGAAGTTGGCCGGCGTCACAGCGCCCTCGCCCATCGTCCCCAACACTTTCACTGTCTCGCGCGCGACCTTATCTTCTTCACCAGGAATAAACGGGATGATGTTGTCCAGGATGTCGAGCGCCGCCACACCAGGCGATCTGCCTGCGCCGGAGACGCCCTGCATGGAAGTCATCAACACACGCTGCAACCCGAAACGGTCCAGCAGCGGCTTGAGCGTGATCACCAATCCAACCGTCGTACAGTTGGGGCCGGGAGCAATAAAGCCACGCCAGCGGTGACGACGGCGTTGAACGTCGATCAGCGCCGTGTGTGACAGGTTCACCCCCGGCACCAGGATCGGAACGTCGTCCTCATAGCGAAACGCCGACGCGGTGCTCAAGACGGCGGTGGTCTGCGCGTATCGCGGTTCGAGCACGCGCGCCGCATCAGATTCAACGGCGCTGAACACGATATCGATCCCCACCAGGTTCACCTCCTCAGCGTGGTCCACAGTGAGGTCCATGGCCTCAGCCGGAGGTGCTTCGCCGCACCACCACCGTGGCGCCCCCGTTGCAGGGTCACGAATCGCCTCGGCGTAGCGCTTGCCGGCGGAGCGCTCGGAGGCTGCAAGCATCACAACTTCGAACCACGGATGTCGAGCGAGTGCCACGAGGCACTGCTGCCCGGCAATCCCGGTCGCACCGACTACCGCAACACGCTTCTTCATGAACGGTTCTCTTCCTTCTCAACCAATAAGCCGAAACTGGCGGCGAATTGTCAACCGGGGACTGCTCCAATTCAACAGCCGTGGGCCCTTTCTTCGGCTTCGCACGCTGTGCGGGTCCGGCGCTGCGCCACAAGAGCGAGGCCGATGCGCGCTATGGGGCGAGTTCGCATTGACAGCGACCCAGCAAGGTTCTAACAGAGCGGCTGCTGCGGAAGTGCCCGCGCGGAGGTGGTCCGGGTATGGATGTCCGACCCTTGAATGCAGCGAACGGTGCCCCAGCGGTGGAACGATGGGAGTGCTGAAGGGCAAGGTGGCTGTGGTCACTGGGGGCGCGTCAGGGATCGGCGCCGCCACTGCCCTGAAATGCGCTGCTGAGGGCGCCCGCGTCGTCATTGCCGATATCCAGGATGGCAGTCGCATCGTGGCAGCGGCTCGCGAGCAACGTCACGACATCGTGTTTCGTCCCACTGACGTCTCGGTTTCATCCGAGGTGAAGGCACTGATGCGGTGGAGCGCCGTGCAACGGAAGCGCATCGACGTTCTCGTGGCCGCCGCTGGTGTCAGCGGCGGGGGCACAGCCGCGACGGCGGACTACAGCGACGCCGATTTTGATCGGGTCATTGCCGTGAACCTCAAAGGAGTGTTCCTATCCATGAAGTACGCCATCCCCGAGATGCTCCGTAGTGGCGGCGGTGCCATCGTCAGCATTGCCTCGGTGTTGGGCCTAGTTGGAATGCCTCACACTCCTGCCTACTCGGCAGCCAAGGGCGGGGTGGTGCAACTCACCAAGGTCGCGGCACTCGAATATGCGAGCCGGAACATTCGGGTCAACTGCGTGTGCCCTGGAACAATCGATACACCGATGGTCCAGCGGGTCCCTGCGACTGGGCGCCAGGAGCTCCGCAATCGGCAACCTATCGGCCGCCTCGGGACCGCGCAGGAGATCGCCGCGGCAGTAGTGTTCTTAGCTAGTGACGCTTCAGCCTTCACCACCGGCGTGGCGCTGGTGGTGGACGGCGGGTACACGGCGCAATGAAACTGCTGCGGTTTGCACGTGACAGGCACGACAATCTTCACTAGCATGCAACCTTCCACGCGGGGCGCGCACGGCGCCCGGCTCTTCAAGGAGCGGTACATGTCAAAGGTGCGACGGCGAGAAGAGGAAATGGCGGATTTCATGCAGCCATACATCCGGCGGGCACTAGAGCCGAGGCTGCAAGGACACGGCAGGATCGACGTGCGGAGATCCGGGCCTTGGGGATTTACGATCGTGCACCGGTACACGAGCGAATGGAACGGCCGCCAAGTCGTGCTGCCGGTTGCCCAGCTGCGCAGCAAGGGCCAAAAACTCCAACTCTACTGGAAGCGCGCCAACGGCCGGTGGGTCCCCTACCAGAACGGCAGCGAGACACCGTTCGTCGGCAGTCTCGATGCCTGCTTGAAGGAGATCGATCACGATCAATGGGGCTGCTTTTGGGGCTAGCCCAGCGGAGGGTCGCTGGTCCCGCTGCGGCGAGACGCGTACAATGATCCATACAGTGTCCCGTTTGGCAACTTTGATCGTTCCCTGTGAGAGAGGGTGGGCTGGCGGCGCGTCGCTTCGACTGGCCGCACCCGATCGTGGTGCATTGGTTACCGGGGTTGTCCACCCACGCGAAGAAGGCGAGGTGGGCAGGTGAGTCGAATCAAGTTTGGGCTATTCGCCCCGCAGGTGGGTGTGCCGTTCACAATTGTGAAGGAACGCGCCCAGCTGGCGGACCGGCTTGGGTATCATTCCATCTGGTTTGTGGACCACATGTGGAGCCGGGGCTTACCCGAGGCGGATCACCTCGAGGCCTGGACCCTCATGGCAGCGACTGCTGCGGTCACCGAGCACCTCGGCATCGGGACCTTGGTCTTGTGTAACTCGTACCGCAATCCCGCGTTGCTGGCGAAAATGGCCGCAAGCCTTGATAACGTCAGTGCCGGGCGGCTGCTCCTAGGATTGGGTGCCGGATGGATGGACGAAGAGTACCGGGCTTACGGCTACCAGTTTCCATCCGCACGGATACGAATCGAGCAGTTGGAGGAAGCGTTGACCGTGATCAAGTTGTTGTTCACGGAGCAGCGTGCAAGCTTCCAGGGCAAGTACTACGCTCTCGACGGTGCCGTGAACAATCCGAAACCGATTCAGAAACCGCATCCTCCCATCTTGATCGGCGGTGCCGGTGAGAGGCGGCTGCTACGCGTGGTCGCCGAATACGCGGACATCTGGAACTGTCCGAACAATGCCGCCGAGCAGCTCGAGCATAAGCTCGCCGTGTTGCGGCGCCACTGTGAAATCATCGGACGTGATCCGGCGGAGATCGAGGTCTCGGAACAGTGCGTGGTAGTCCTTGGACGCAACGACAAGGAGCTCCGCAGCAAGATGCAGTTCGCTAAACGTGCCTTGGGCGGCGTATTCGATATCGATAAGACGGCATTGCGTGGCACGCCTTCGCAACTCGTCGACGCTATCGAGACACGCAGCCGTCAGGGGGTAACACTTTTCACCATGCTCTTCGGTGACTTGAACCAACCAGAAACACTCGAGCTTTTCGCCGAGCAAGTCGCCCCTGCGTTCGCGTGAGTGTACCCCTCCGCAAGGCCACGCGCGGGGCGAGGGCGAAGTCATTGGCTCGGTTTCCAGCCGGGTGAGGGGGGCGGATGGGTCGGGCAGCGCACCGTCTGCGAACGTGCAGCATGTCCTCACCGTGCAGCAACGGTTCCGGCTGTGCTCCCCTGGTGCTTCCGTGTCCGGACGATTACAGCTACGCTATCGGAAAGTGCGGAGGAGGTTAGCATGTGGGTCAACGCGCAGAGGCTACCGTCGCGGGCGGACGCGCTGCCGGGGCGCCCGGAACGAATGCCGGTACCCGCCAAGCATTTCGTCACTGGCGCACCGCTGGAGCCGCCCAAGCACCTAGGCATGGCGATCGCAATGTTCGGTCTTGGTTGCTTCTGGGGTGCGGAGCGCAGGTATTGGACTACGCCAGGTGTCTACACCACCGCGGTCGGGTACGCGGGCGGCTACACACCCAACCCCACCTACCGGGAAGTGTGCACGGGGCGCACGGGACATAATGAGGTGGTCCGTGTGGTGTTCGACCCCAATGTCGTGCCGTACGATGCGCTATTGAAGCTGTTTTGGGAGAGCCACGATCCGACTCAGGGTATGCGGCAGGGCAATGACGTCGGGACTCAGTATCGCTCTGGCATCTACTGCTTCAGTACCGCGCAGCGGCGGGCGGCGGAAGCTTCCCGTGACGCGTACCAGAACGCGCTCAGCGCCGCGGGCTACGGTGTGATCACCACTGAGATTCTGAACGCACCGGAGTTCTACTACGCCGAGGAGTATCACCAACAGTACCTGGCCAAGAATCCTGGGGGATATTGCGGCCTTGGCGGCACCGGCGTGCGCTACCCATTTGTCCCCGTCGCAACCGAGCAGCAGCACCAACCGGACAGGACGGGTCCACCTCGTGCCTAATCGCGCCCGCGTGAGCTGAGGCAATCATGCGCTGCGAGAGACGATCGCGAGGCAGCAGCGTGGAAGTGGTTGCAGCATGCGGCCTGCTCTTTCTCACGTCGCTGTTGGCGGGTGTTGCCGGTGCCGAGGATTCCACACAAGCTGCCGCGAGGCCTCCACTGGCGAAGGCGACGTTCGCAGGCGGCTGTTTCTGGTGTATGCAGCCTCCATTCGACAAGCTTCGGGGTGTGGTCGCAACCACTGCTGGCTACACCGGGGGGCACACGAAGAATCCAACGTACCAGGAAGTCTCGTCCGGCTCGACTGGGCATGCGGAGGCAGTGGAGATCGTCTACGATCCCGCGAAAATCAGCTACGAGGAGCTGCTGAACGTATTCTGGCACGCGATCGATCCCATCGCCCGAAACAGGCAATTCTGTGACTACGGCTCACAGTACCGTTCGGCCATCTTTTACCACGACGAGACGCAGCGGCGGCTCGCGCAGGCATCGAAGGCAGCCCTCGAGAAGTCAGGGCGGTTCAAGCAGCCGATCGCGACGGAGATCGAGCCGGCACGAGTGTTCTATGTGGCAGAGAAGTACCACCAGAAATACTATCAGAAGAAGCCGGTACGCTATGAGTTCTATCGCCACACGTGTGGTCGCGACCGGCGGCTGAAGGAACTCTGGGGAGATAAGCACTGACCTCCCCTCGCCGGCGCACGTCAGCGACAAGATCGCCTGGCATTCACGCCGGCGGCTTCAAATCCGGGCATCGAGTTCGTAGGCGGCATTGACCCGCAGGCCAGACTGACGTAGCGGTCTTCGGATGCCAAGGGTCAAACTCGCGTTGCTCTGGGTCATGGGCCTGTTCTACGTAGTGGCGGGCAGCATGCATTTCATCAACACGGACTTCTATCTCCAGATCATGCCGGGCTACCTGCCGTTGCACTTGAGCCTGGTCTACCTTTCTGGCCTCTGTGAGATCGTGCTCGGGGTGCTCGTCATCATTCCGGCGGCCACCCGCGTCGCAGCCTGGGGGTTGATCGCACTGCTGATCGCGGTGTTCCCCGCCAACATCAACATGGCCGTGCACCGCATCCCGATGCGGAGTGGGGTGCCGCCCAGTCAGCTGGGGTTGTGGCTGCGGCTCCCCCTTCAGTTGGTCCTGATCGCTTGGGCCTGGTGGTACACGAAACAGAGACCAGTGACGGCACACCGAGGCGCCTGAACGCATAGCGCTCCGGCGCGTGGCGAGTGGTTGCCGGGTCGTGGAACCGGGTCGCTCCGGTGCCTGGCTTTTCGTCTGCCTTCGTCGACCTGCAGTGGCGGGTTCGAGCTTCGGCTCGCCTTCCTGCCAGCAACCCTACTTCAGCTGCTTCTTGAGCGACGCGGTGAGCCGTTGCAGGGCGGGGGACCGATCCTTCGGATCCAGGTGCACATCCAGAATGGAAAACCCCTCTGTATATTCCCGGGCCGCGTCCAGCGCTACGTCGAGCTGATCCTCCGTCCGTACATCGAAGCCCTGGCCCGCACCGAGCACGTCGGGAATGCAGCTATATTTCCACAGCTGCACGTCATTGAACCTACCGTCCTGGATGGGCCGTTCGGTCGTATAGCCACGATTGTTCAAGACCACCACGACAGGGTTCAACTTGAACCGAGCTGCCGTGGCCAGCTCCATTCCCGTCATCTGAAAAGCGCCGTCACCAACCAACACCAGCGGGCGCAGGATTGGATTTGCCAGCTGGGCGCCGATACTGGCGGGAACCGCGTAGCCGAGCGATGTGTAGTAGGCCGGAGACAAGAACTCCGTCCGGCTCTGAATGAATAAATCCACCCCTGCAAACAATGCGTCGCCTGGGTCGGCGATCACCACCGTGTCATCGTCGAGAAACGAATTCAGCCGCTGGAACAGGCGTTGCACCGTCACTTTCGCTCCCACCAGAGGCTGGAACGCTGCAGGCGGGTGCGGGTGCGGGATGGGTCCTGATTCGCGGCGGCTGACGGGAGCCGCGAGCAGGCCTCGGAGAAAATCTGCGAGCCGGATACCTTCATACTTGTGATAGCGGATCGTCGTTTCCTCGCTGGTGACGGAGATCGAGCGACCCTGATCAAGGCGTGCGGTGAAGACGCCGAGATTCAGGTCGCTCATGAAGGCGCCCAGCAAGATCAAGCAATCGCTGGTCTCGACGTACTGGCGCACGTCTTCATGACCCATTGCACCTTCGTAGACGCCAAGGTAGCGGGCATGGTGCTCTGCAATCACGGACTTGCCCAGGACTGTGGCCGCGACCGGCAGGTTCGTTTTCGTCATGAGCTGCAGCAACGTGTCCTGGAGTCCGAAGCGGTGCACCTCCACGCCAGCAATAACGACGGGCTTCCGGGCCCCATTGATCATCTTCACCGCCTCGCCGAGCGCTTCCCGCAAGGCCTCGGCGTCGCTGGCTTCCGGACTGCCGGGAGGTGGGGACGCCACGGTACCGGGCACCGACACCATGTCGCGTGGCAGTTCGATGTACACGGGACGCTTGTAGCGCAGCGCCGCTGCCAGGACGCGATCGATTTCGCGACAGGCGGTCTGCGGGTCGCTTAGCACGGTGGAAGCTACCGTCAGCTGCTCGAACACCTTGAACTGCGTGTCGAAGTCTCGGATCCGATGATGCAGCAGCGGATCTTTCACGCGCTCGCGCGCACCCGGCGCGCCGCTGATGACCACCACCGGCGACTTCTCCGCAAAGGCCTGTGCCGTCGGATTCGCCACCTTCAGCCCTCCGACGCAGTAGGTGATGCAAACAGCACCGAGGCCTCGAAGCCGAGCATAGGCGTCGGCCGCGAAACCGGCACCCTGTTCGTCACACGTGTTAATCACCCGCAGATCGCTGCGATCCAGCACGTGCAGGAAGCCGAGCACATAATCGCCCGGCACGGCGAAGACGTGGCGCACACCGTGTGCAGCGAGGCGTCGAATCAGATAGTTACCTATGTGCGGGGCGGCTTTCATGGGCGCTGCTCCTGTCAGGCAGTGCTTCAGCCGACAGCCGAAGAACCGACGCATCCATGTTAGCACAGGCTCTGCGGCACCCCAGGCCGTGGGGTTGCGCTCCGGGAACTACCGCGTATTTTTGTTCCCTGTGATCGAACCAAGCTTTCCGAACGCAGCGCCGCCCGAGCGGCAACACACGATCGAGTCACTTGGTGTCCGCCTCAACTTACTGGAGTGGGGAGACCCCAGGGGCGACCCGGTCGTGCTCTGTCACGGGATGTGGGATCACGCGTGGAGCTTTGCAGCTTTCGCTCCCCTGCTCGCGTCCCGTTTTCGCGTCATTGCCCTCGACGCGCGCGGTCACGGGGACTCGGGCTGGGCGGACAGCTACACGTGGCTGACGGACGTGCTAGACATCGCCAACGTTCTCCGTACGCTCGACGGGCGCGCGTCGTTGATCGGGCACAGCAAAGGCGGGGGGCAGGCCACTGACGCGGCACGGGCGGTGCCCGAGGTTGTCACGAAGATCGTGAACATCGACGGCTTCGGCCCTCCAGAGCTTCCGGGTGGTGACACACCGCTCCCTGTTCGCTGTGCCCAGTTTCTCGATGCGCGCCGGCGTGCAGCAAAGCTGAACGGATGGCGTCCGTACAGGACCCTGGAGGACCTTGTGGAGCGGCGTCTGGCGCAGAATCCGCGCCTGACCCGCGAATGGCTACGGTACTTCGTCTTTCACGGAGCACGTCACAGCCACGACGGCTGGCGTTGGAAGGCCGACCCACACATGTCGTATGGCTTCGGGCCATGGCGGCCTGAATGGATCGCGCCGTCTTACGCCGCCCTGCGTATTCCCATGCTCGCCATCGTAGGTTCCGAGCACGATACCTGGGGGCCGCTGCCAGAACAGATCCTCTGTGAGCGGCTGGCCGGTGTGAAGCAACTCGACCGACAGACCATCCAGGGTGCTGGGCACTTCGTGCACATCGAACGTCCAGTTGAAACGGCGAACGTAGTTCTCGATTTCTTGAGGTCCTGATGCAGATCAGACACGGGCGTGTGACCCTCAAGTTGCACGTACTCGCCCAACGGGAAAGCTCGCCTGTGCTCCTGTTACATGCGCTCTTTGGCTCGAGCGCAGAGTGGGATCATGCTGCAGCCCTCTGGCCCGGACCCCTGTACGCACTTGACTTCTCAGGGCACGGGTGCTCCGGCTGGCTTGTGGGCGGCGGGTACTACCCCGAGTTGCTCGCCGGCGATGCCGACGCGGCGCTTGCCAAGATCGGTTCTGCCGCAGTGGCCGGTGCAGGCCTGGGCGCCTACGTCGCACTACTGCTTGCCGGTGCCCGCCCCGATCTGGTCCACGCGGCCTTGCTGCTCCCAGGAGCCGGGCTAACCGGTGGCGGCGCGGTCCCCGACTTCACCAGCGGCTTTGCTCACCTCGAGTCCACCACGCACGGGCACGAGCTCTCATACGATCCAAAGACACGCGCGTTGGATCTCCAGGTCCGGCCGGCAGACTACGCCGCGTCGTTCGCCCGGTCAGCACGGCGGCTGCTGTTCCTCGAAGACGGCCAAGCTCGGCCGCCGTGGTGGGAAGCTGCCCGGCGCACCGCGCGCGCCGAGTCTATTCGCGGTGACCGTCGCCACGCCTTTCTGCGCCTGGCCCATGGCGCCGGAACGCATCGGCCCATCCACCCATAGTGAACTGCGCACCCCATCTGTCGCCTCGACCTTTGGGCTTGGCGTACCGTCTACGCGCTGTTGCCGGTTTCAGGTCGCTACGACGCCCAAAGCCGCATTCACTGCCACGACCAACTCCGCCACTGTGACCTTCCCGTCGCTGTCCGTATCGAGCGTCGCACAGACAGCGAGCGGCTGCTCCTGTAGAGCGATCGTCACCCCTGTGATCAGCTCGTCGACGGTCACTTGCCCATCCAGGTCGCAGTCTCCCGGGGAAGCAAGGACCGTGAAGCTCACGGTGTCGAGGGACCGACAACCTTCCGGGTTCACGACGCGCACGGCAATATCACGTGGGCCAACCGGCGGTACTTGTGCAGTCAAGGACGTGTCAGTAATAACCGTAACTCGGGGAGCTGCATCTCGCCCAAACCACACCGTGGCCTGGGGCCCGAAGCCGGTGCCGCGGAACGCGATGACGGAGCCGGGTCGGCCTTCGGACGCACCCGCAACGAGTGTCGTCGCGGCCAATCCAGCGCATCGGTCATCGCACAGGTCGCCGACGCCGTCGGCGTCCGTATCGGCCTGGTTATCGTTGGCTACCGCTGGACAATTGTCCAGAGCATCCAGGAAGGGGTCCGCGTCGCGGTTCACCCCCAGGCGCTGCCCCGATCCGGGCGGTACACATGTGTACGTCACTTCCCGCCCCGGCCTCGACGCGACGGCGCGCAGTTGAGCATCGGTAAGCGCCGGGCCTCCGTCGTCGGGTTGGAAGAGCCCGTTCGGCTGCCGCACGAAGCCCTTTACTGTGCCGCCAATGGCAGCCTTGGCAATCAGATCGCACTCGGTCGCGCCAGGGCCGAGAACCAGCGAGGTGAACGGCGTGCCAGCTCTTTCGATCAGCAGATCGATCCGGGCTCCCACCACGGCTGCGTTCGTGCTATCGAGCGTCACTTGCTGGCCAACAACCGGTGCTAGGTCACTGTCGAAAGCGAGCAGAAACTGCTCGACCTCGCGGCGTTCCGGATCGGCCCCGTCCAAACCGAGGGTACCTCCGGAAGCTGAGTTGAACACCAGCGCCCGCAGGAAGCGAAACAGAGTGTCAACGCTACCGTCGTGGATGAAGCCGAAGCCGCGGATTTGGTCTCCCATGGCAGCATTGTTGCCTGGGTTGAAAAAGTCCGCCGCCGGCATCCCGAACATGCCGACCTTTTGATACAGGTTGCGCAGGTGTGGGATTTTAATGATCTGCGTCTCGGCCTCGAAGCTCGCCTTGCCGTCGGTTCCGAAGAAGCCCTTGGCCGGATCGAGTCGGTGGCAGCTTTCGCAGGTGAAGCCGAGACCCTGGACGTCGAGAAGGCCGTCTGCCCGGTGTCCACCTCCGCTGTCAGGGCCAATGAGGCCGAGGAAAAAGTCCTTGCCGCGCTGCTGCGCGGGCGTGAGTGAATTGTCCAATGCGCGGTTGGGGTTGGGCGGCAGTGTGATCTGCAGCCCGAAATCGGCAAACTTTTGCATATCCGTATCGGAAACCAGTGCCCCACGGCCCAGCAGTCCCTGGAACGCCACGATGAAATTGCGGAAGGAAAGGTCCGAATCAAAGGCACCGGTACCGAAGAACCCGACCGATCGATCGCCGCGCCAATGCATTGCCCCATGGTTCACCAAACCTCGCAACGTTTGTGTGGTCATCGGACCCTTCATGGGATGGAAGGTGCGCACGTTCCCGGTACCGTTGATGGGCGAGGGGGACAGGAACGCACCGACCTCGCCCATCAAGCGGGTAGTCCGCCTAAAGCCCCTGGTTGACGTAAGACCTCAGTATCAGGCGGTGCCCGTTTCCCCAGACGCCCCCCGAAAACCTCGGATGCCACCCTTATACGGCGGCGAAGACGAAGTGCGGGCCTGGACCATCAAGCGCGGCACCACCGCGGTGAAGGCGGCCGGCAAGATCCACAGCGACATCGAGCGCGGCTTCATCCGCGCCGAGGTGGTGCACTACGACGACTTCATCCAGTACGGCAGCGACGCCAAATGCCGCGAGCACGGCAAGCTGCGCTTGGAAGGGAAGGAGTACGTCGTCAAGGACGGCGACATCATTCACTTCCGGTTCAACGTATGAGCAGCTCTGAGCAATCAGCCGTCAGCTGCCAGCTTGAGCGCTTCCATTGGGTGGCCCCGGCCTCTGGCCGGTGCGAATCATACCTGAGCATGAAGCTCCGACGGTGGTGGATTCGCTGAGGTTGTTAATCGGAACGATGCGTTTCGGTTCTTCGAGCGCAGATCGCTGGCGGAGGGCTTCACCGCGAGGCCACGAAGCCTCCGATCACTGCGGTCACAGGATGCAGCCGTCGGGTGACGGGGTCGGCGCCGACACCAAAGGCTTCGAGCGCCGTGGCCCCCAGCAGGTATAGCGATCCAATCGGGCCGAACACGATTGGGCAAGTCAGCGTCTCGTCCAACCCTTCGACTGTCAGCTGGGCCTCACCGAAGAGGCGCCGCTCGCGCCGCCCGTCGGCCAAAATGACTTCTCGAGTTTTCAGCGGCTGCAGCCCGATGGCCGCCAGCCGATCTTCAGGCACAAACGAGTACAACGCCCCGCTGTCGACCCAAAAATGTTCCTCGAACCAACGACTGGGGTCGGCGGGGTTGGTGACCTTGACCTTCACTTGAAACATGCCCATGAGCCGCATTGAAGCGCCCCCTGCGAGAACCGTCAAGCACCCGGCCCCGCCTGGTGCTACGTTGGTCGAACACGAACACGGCCTGGGCGGCGCCAAGTGCCGCGAACACGGCAAGCTGCGCCTCGAAGGGAAGGAGTACGTCGTCAAGGACCGCGACATCATTCACTTCCGGTTCAACGTGTGAACGTGTGAGCAGCTCTCAGCCTCAGCCGTCAGCTTGAGCGCTTCCATTGGGTGGCACCGGCCTCTGGCCGCTGCGAATCCTACCTGAGCATGAAGCTGCACCGTTGCGGTGCTAG
>JBHHYR010000015.1:0-35065 GCA_046757585.1 Binatia bacterium
CGCGCCGGCCGCCAGCGCTCCCGGGAACTGCGTGTGGCTCTCATCCTACCCCTTGACAAACCGAACCATGGCAGGCGCCAAGCCGCCAAGATCTGGCCCTCTCAATCCTCCGGTGATCCCGGACGTAGCTAACCTCGATCCAAAGACAACAGCGGGCCTCGATTGCTGCCCGCTCCCTTTGACAAGGGGGAAGCTCACCAGCTGAACCGGCAGTGTGCAGAAGGCCAAGATGTGGGTAAAGGTCAGTTTGCGAAAGGAGGGGACCCGTGGTTGCAGGGCCAGGTTTTCCTGACCGCAGTTGCTGTTCGATCTCCCATTTATTTTCGGATCAACGACGGTGGCTTCTTGCCCATGAACCGAATCCGTCACCCCTCACGCGGCCGCGCCTTGAACAGGTCTCAACTTCATGACACATAGGTACTGCGACTCATTAAACCCCTGCAAGTCTACCTCGACGACAATGAGATGGAACGCCTCGCGGCCTGGTCGCAGGAGCATGGCTGGACGAAGTCGCAGGCCGTCCGCGCCGCGGTCCGCGCTCTGACACGAGCAAAGGATGAAGACGCACTGCTGTCGCTGAGTGGGGTGATCCACGACGGCTTGCCTGCGGACTGCAGCGAGCAGTTCGATCGCTACCTCCAGGAGACGTTCGTTGCCGAAAGGGCCACGGCGTACAAGCAGCGGCGGCGCCGAGCGCGTACTCGTGGATAGCGGCGCGTGGATCGCGCTGCTGCGCGCCAACGATCGGCACCACGCGGAAGCCGACCGGGGCCTCCGCCGCGCGGTTCGTGATCGCGTCCGCTTGCTCACGACGAATCTGATCATCGCCGAGGTCCATCGCTTCATCCTCTTTCATTTGGGCGTCCGTCCAGCAGCCATGGTACTCGACCGGATGCAGGCGAGCCCCCTTCTCAGCGTCGAATTTGCCACGGCCGCGCACCACAATGCGGCTCACGTACACCGATGCGGTGAGCTTTGCTGTGATGCAAGCGACGCGGTGGCGGACGGTCATGAGCTTCGATCATGACTTCGTCGTCGGGGGCTTCCAGCTGTGGCAGTGGGACGCCAGCGCGTAGCAAGGCAGATTGCGGCAGCACCGTCCGCAACTCCCCCCCCAGCGAGAAACTCCGTCCCCCATGGACAACCTTACAACCCAACAAGGTCCTTACCCCCGGGTGCTGATGAGCTACGGTAACGGCAGGTGGACCATTTTCAATCCTGGGATATCCTTCGTAACGGAAAGTGACTTCATGAAAGCAAATATATGACGTCGCCGCGTACGCTTGAACGAATTCGAGATGCCGTGCGCGAAGAGCGCTGGCACGTCACCAAGCATGCGATCGATGAGATGGCCGAGGTAGTATGCCGTTTCCTCCCGTCGGAACGCTTGCGTATGATCACCGTATACGTCATGGAGGAATGATGCTGGGCGCGTCCGACCCGTGTGAGTACTGCGGGGAGCGGGTGGACGAGAGCGAGAGGCTCGTCACCGTTTACCGCCACCGCAGGGGGAAGCACTTCATCTTCGAGCGCGTCCCTGCGCGCGTCTGCTCCGCTTGCGGGGAGCGCTACTTCTCGGCGGTAACCGTGCGCCAGATGGACCGCCTGACGAGGACGAGGAAGGAGGGCCAGGTGACCGTTCCGGTGCCCATCATCCCGTTGCGGGCGGCGGGTGAATCAGCCGCCCGGACGTCTTCGTCGCGGGCGCGCTCGGTCGTGTAGATCAGAGTCATGTAGATGTCGCCTACGTGCGCCCCGTTCCCGGTCTTGTACAAGAGAGCATTCTTGCGGTGGATGGCGGCCTTGTTGGGGTCCCATTCGAACTGCACGCTGACGCCACCCAAATGAAGCTAGCACGATTCAACTCGGGGAACCTTCACCCCGTTTGTTTCTTGGTAGGCTAACTCCTTCATCCCCGGTCACTGTTGACTGTGCGTATAGTGGTCTTCCAGAACTCGCGCGACGCAGCCTGTGAGACGTGCGGCAGTTGAGAGGTCCAGGAACTCGTTCGGGCCGTGCGCGTTCGAGTTCGGCCCGAGCACACCGGTGATCATGAACTGCGCCGCGGGCAACCGCTCGCCGAGCATCGCCATGAAGGGAATCGTGCCCCCTTCGCCCATGTAGCACAGTCCCTTACCGAAGAAGTCTAGCGACGCCTGCTGCAACGACTGCTCCAGCCACGGTTCGAGCACGGGCGCATTCCACCCAGGTGCCGCTTGCTCCGCTTCGAAGCTGACCCAGGCACCGTAAGGAGGATCGCGTTCGAGGAGCTGCTGGAGCCGGTGTGTGGCGCGATCCGCATCGGTGAGCGGCGGAAGCCGGAGAGACAGCTTGGCGGTCGTGACCGGACGCAACACGTTGCCTGCTTTGTCGAGGGGCGGCAGCCCGGCGATTCCTGTGATCTCGAGCTGCGGCCGCCAGGTTCGATTCAGCAACAGCTCGGTGCCGTCGAGCGCAACCGGCCGGGTACTCCCGCGGAACGGAAAGGTTTCGTAGACCGCGCGGCCGAGGATCGCTGCAGTCGCCGCGGCCTCGCGCGCGCGTGCGGCCGGTATTTCGACGCAGAGCTCAGGGGCGATGATTTCGCCGCTGTGCTCGTCTTCCACGCGGCTGAGAAGCTGGCGCAGGATCCGGAAGCTGGAAGGGACGATCCCGCTTGCCGCGCCCGAATGCACACCTTCGGTCAGCGTGGATACCGACAGGTTCCCGGTAATCAGGCCGCGCAGGGAGGACGTGATCCACAGCTGGTCGTAGTTGCCGCAACCAGAATCCAGGCAGATGACCAGGCTCGGAGTACCCACGCGATCCTGCAGCGCTTCGATGTAGGCGGGCAGGTCCACGCTGCCGCTCTCCTCGGACGCTTCGACGACGAGCACGCACCGGGCGTGCGGGATCCCTTGCCCTCTCAGAGCGAGGATCGCCGTAATCGCCGCAAACGCCGCGTAGCCGTCGTCGGCACCGCCACGGCCGTACAGCTTCCCGTCCTTCGTCACCGGAGTCCACGGGCCGAGGCCCTCGAGCCATCCGTCCATGGGCGGCTGCTTGTCGAGGTGACCGTACAGCAGGACCGTGTCGGTCGAGCGGCCGGCAACCTCGACGACGATCAGCGGGGTACGGCCGGGCAGCCGAACCACGTCGAGCCGCAGGCCCGAAAGCGGTTGCGCCCGAATCCAACGCGTCACCAATTCGACGGCCCGGGCCATGTACCCGTTCCGCTCCCAGTCCGGATCGTACGCCGGCGACTGGTTGGGAACGGCGATGTACTCGCGCAAAGTAGGGACGATACTTTGTGCCCACTCTCGCTCGATGAACTCACGTGCCTTGTTCACATCCATAGAAACGTGTTTCTCGCTTCACCGTGCACAACGTGCAGCCGCCACCACAATCCGTCACGGTTCGTCACTCGAGAAGGCGGTCGCGGAGCCGTTGGATCTCACCCGCAGGGATACCAGCCGCCAGTGCGTATCCCTCCATGGAGCGGTACGTGGCTTTCACCTTCCCCAGCAGGGCACGCATCGTCTCGGGTTGCGCGTGCAGCGTGTCGGGTGGCAGTGCCGCGAGCATCGTCTGGTACCCTTCCGCCGCCTCGAGCCGCGCAACAATCTGGTAGAGGTTGTCCTGCGTCAGGGCGTAGTCCGCAACGATCGCGTCGTCCTCCACGCCCAGCAGGCCCAGGACCACCGCTGAGACGATGCCCGTCCGATCCTTGCCGGCGGCGCAATGGTACACGGCCGGCGCTGTGGTGGCAGCGAGGGTGCTAATAACGCGCGCGATCGGACGCATAGCGAACTGGGCCAGCAGGAAGTAGCGCTCGCCCAAGCTGATCGCCTCTTGTCCGTTTCCCTCGGGCTCCTGCATCTCGCCGTCAAACAGCGGAATGTGCTGAAACTGTATCGGCTCGGCCGCCAGACGCCCGCGTCCCTCGCTCCGCAGCTCCGCCGTCGAACGGAGATCGATGACCCTTTCGATCCGGAGCTCACCACGGAGCCGGGCAACATCGCTGGCGCTGAGCAGCTGCAACGCATCGCTGCGGAACACTTGGCGCCAGCGTACCCTCCGGCCGTCCCGCGTGGGATAGCCGCCAAGGTCCCGGAAGTTCAGGCAGCCGTCGAGTGCTATCACCCGTCGCGGGTCACGACTCATGCGATACCACCCCGCCCCGCCCCGTTGCCCGGAAGGCAGCACGGATCAGCGGCACCAGCCCCCGTTCACCGCGCGGCCTCCAATGCCACCGGGATGCGGGTGAAACCACGGAAAATGAAGCTGGGGTGAAGTGGGAGCGCATCGTCATCAGTGCGGCAAAAGCTCCGGGTACGGTGGAGCAGGACCCGCACGGCCACTTGCGCTTCAAGCCGTGCCAGGTTCGCCCCCAGACAGAAGTGCGGCCCAAACCCAAAAGCGAGATGTTGATTCTCGGCTCTTGCGATGTCGAACGAGTTAGGGCGATCGAACACCGCCTCGTCCCGATTGGCCGAGCCGAGCCAGAGGAGCATATTCTTGCCCTCCTCGATCGCCTGTCCCGCGATCTCCGCGCTACACCGCACGCGGCGCACGTCGGCCTGGACCGGCGAACAAAAGCGCAGCACCTCTTCGATCGCGCTCGGGACCAGCTCGGGAGCTGCCCGCAGCCGCGCCAGCTGATCCGGGTGCCGCATCAATTCGATGGCCGCATTCCCAATGAGGTTCGTCGTGGTTTCGTTGCCGGCCACGAGGAGGAGAATCAACATCTGCAGCATCTCGTCGAAGCTCAGCCGTGAGCCTTCCAGCTCGGAGGCCACCAGACCGCTCAAGAGGTCCTCTCGCGGCCGCGCCCGCCGCTCCTCGACCAGCCGTGAGAAGTACGCCCGCATTGCATCGATGATACGGATCTCGCGCTCGATCATCTCAGGGGTTTCCGGCGCGAGGACGCCTGCACCCAGATTTTCAACCAGCGCATCCGACCAGGCCTTGAACTGCTCCCGGTCGGTTGCTGGAATCCCGATCATCTCCGCGATCACGATCACCGGAAGGGGATACGTCAACGCCTGCACGAGATCCACGGAGCGCTGCGCGAGGGCGTCGTCGAGTAGCTCATGAGCGATCTGTTCGATGCGCGGCTCGAGGCGCCGGATCATGCGCGGCGTGAACGCCTGGTTGACCAGGCCGCGGAGCCGCGTGTGTTCCGGAGGGTCCTGCATTAGCATGCCCGGTGGCAGGTCCGGGCGGCGCTCGACACCGGGAGGCGGCGGGAACACGTTTGACCACGTGCCCGGGTCTTTCAGGATACGCTGGATGTCGCCGTAGCGGAACACGGACACGACCGGCAGCCCCTCGTGCACAAACACCGGGTGTTCACGCCGCGCGCGGGCATAGAGCCCAAATGGATCGGCGCGGACCGCCGGATCGAATGGGTTGAAGGTGAACGGCGTCTCCACGCCTAAACTTTGGCATGAAACTGCTCGTTGGTCCATGGCTCGGGCGGCCCAAGCAGGGTGTGGGGTGCAGGCTGCAGAAATCAGAGACGCGAGACCAGGGACCGCTGTTTTACTGCTCGGGCAAGGTGGTGCGCAGGAGTCGCAGCACATTGCCGCCCATGATCTTCTTGATGTCCTCCGTGGAAAAACCCGCCTCCAGGAGGCCGGCGGTGATCAGCGGCACACCGGTGGTGTCGAACGGCGTGGTCGTGGCGCCATTGAAGTCGGAGCCGAGCGCGACGTGGTCGGGGCCGACGAGCTTCACCGTGTACCGGACCGCCCGCACGATCCCGGCGACACTCACGTCGCAGACCGCCGCGTTCCAGTAGCCGATTCCGATCAGGCCACCCGTCGCCGCAACGCGCCGTACGTGCGCATCGCTCAGGTTACGAATGTTATCACAGGTTCCTTTGACGCCCGTGTGTGACACCACCACGGGGCGGGTTGCGATGTCCAAGACGTCATCCATCAAACGAGGCGACGCATGGGCGAGGTCGACCAGGATCCGGCGCTCTTCCATGCGCTGCACTACGCGCCGTCCGAACTCCGAGAGTCCGCCCTTCGTCATGCCATGAGCCGAGCCGCCAACGGCGTTGTCGAAGAAATGGGTGAGGCCCATCATGCGGAAACCGGCGGCGTACAGCACGTCCAGGTTGCCGAGATCACCTTCGATGGCCTGGAGTCCTTCGATGGCCAGCAGACCCGCGACAAGCCCGGGCGTCGCGCGACGGCGCTCGACAAACTGCTGCAGGCCGGCGGCACGGTCGATCACCTCGAAGCGGCGGTTGGAGGCGGCAGCGACCGCGTGAAGCTTGTGCGCCTGATACAGCGCGCGTGCCTTCGCGCTCGTCCAAGTCCGCACCGGCCAGCGTTGCAGGATCACCAGCGGCGTGATGATGTCCCACCGCAGCGTGTTATACTGGTAGTTCTGCCCGGCGGGCACCTGGGTGACCACGCCGAACACCTGCAGCGCCACGCCACCCTGCTGCAGCCGCGGGACATCCACGTGGCCGTACGACGCGCGGGCGAGCAGGTCACGGCCCCACAGCAGCGGGTCCGCGTGCAGATCAGCAACGAACAGCGTGCGGTGCAGCTGGCGGGCCAGCGCGGGGGCGGCGTAGGGCGGAGGCCGCGTCACGCTGTTGCGGCTGCGTTCCACCACGCCCGGCCCGAGCGCGAACAGCAGCGCCCCAGCGACAACAAGAACAGTCAGCAGAACCAATAGGACGCGCCGCATCACCTCCGCGCCCCAACGAGTGCCTGCAGCGCCTGGGTGAGACCGTCGACGCTGAGATGGAACATCGGGAAGAGGCGGCGCACGATGCGTGTGGTGTCGGCCTCCCAATAGGCGGGCCCCTCGGGATTGAGCCACACGCAGCGATCGAAGTGGGTGGCGATGCGGTGCAGCCACACCACGCCCGGCGTGGCCGCGGTGCGGCGCGGGTCGATGTTG
The DNA here is from genome assembly GCA_046757585.1 of Binatia bacterium. GTDB lineage: Bacteria > Desulfobacterota > Binatia > HRBIN30 > HRBIN30 > JBHHYR01. The sequence goes on from JBHHYR010000015.1 coordinate 6,907, forward strand.
CCGTACGGTTCGAGTAGCTCCGCCGGATGCATCGCGGCATCACCCACGACCGCTACTTTCCAGCGCCCAGGGAGCCGCCGCAGCACATCCCCGGTGGGCACCGCGTCGGCACGGGTCATGCGCGCACCCGTGTACAGGTAGTCGTACACGCAGTTGTGGAAGTAGTAGGGCCGAAAGTCCCGCAGGCTGCGGTCCTCGTGCAAGGCCGTAAGCAACTGACTCACGGGCTCGAAGTACGGCTCCATCGTACCGCCGACGTCCATCAACAAGAGGAAGCGGACATCGTTGCGCCGCGGGGGCCGGAAGACGAGTTCGATTTCGCCAGCGTTCTTGCAGGTTTCATCAACCGTCTCGTCCAGATCGAGCTCGGTGGCGTCACCGCTGCGTGTCAGCTGGCGCAAGCGACGCAGCGCCACGCGCAGCTGCCGCAGGTCGAGGGCCAGGTCCGTGCGGTAGTTCTTGAAACGCCGCTCCTGAGCGATCTTCATCGCGGAGCGGTTGCGCGAGGCGCCGCCCACCCGGATCCCCGTCGGGTGTTGCCCGCCGTGTCCGAACGGCGATTTGCCACCGGTGCCGATCCACCGCTCACCGCCGTCGTGGCGATCGTTCTGTTGCTCGAGCGTTTCGAGAAAACGTTGCATCAGCGCCTCCGAGCTGAGCCGCTGCAACTGCGCCAGTTCCTCCGGCGAGAGGGTGGGAAAGTTCTTCGGATCACGCAGCCACTGCAGGACCTGTTCCGTCACGTCGTCACCCAACGCTCCCTCCACGCCCGTGAAGACGCGGGCGAAGACACGGTCGTAGGCATCGAAGTACGTCTCGCTCTTGACCAAGCAGGCCCGGCCGAGGTGATAGAAGCGCAGCAAGCTCGACGCATGGAGGCCCTGCTCGAGTGCGCGCAGGAAGGTCTGCCACTCCTGCATGGCCACGGGAACGCCCGCTTCGCGCAATCCGTAAAACAAGTCGAGAAACATACGTCCTCGTTGATACTCGATAGTCGATAGTCAACTGCCATGCAAAGTGCATGGTCGTGCGTCCGCGCACGCGCCACGTGCTCGTTCAGCAGAGCTCTACCGATCGCAGTGCTCGCGCGGGCACCGAGAAACGCACCATCGCGCCGCGACGCTCGACGGTGTCTTGACTTGGCGATTCGTCCAGCCGAACGGCACGCGCCGTGCGAAACGGAATTGCCATCCGCAGCTCCGCCACCATCCCTGTGTCGGTAGGATTGAGAACGCGAACGATCGTTCCATCACCGCGCTGCGCGGGCTTCAGGGCACTGAGCACCAGCGCTCGCGGCTCCAGCGTCAACCCGGCGTCGCCGGCTGCGCGCAGCGGAGCGTCGCCTGCCAGAACGGCGGCCAGTCCTAGCTCGGCGTCTCGGACGGCGCGGACATCTTCGCCGGGCAGCAGCCAGAGACACGCTTCGAGCAGGCCTGGGCACTGCGCCCCGGGCACGGGAATCGTGGGGCCGGCGGGCTCCGGGCGAGTCGACAGGCTCAGGCGTGCCAACCATCCGACCGAACGGAGCAACGTAACCGCGATCGCACCGTCCGTCAGGAGTTCGCCTTCGGCAAGACCCGGCGCCGCAACGCAGAGGCCCCCGGCAGCAATCCACCCCTGATGCGGAAACGTCGGCACGGGCGGCTGCCGCCAGCCCGCGCCGTCGGGGGTTCCCGGCCTACGCTCGGCCACGTCGAATGTCGACGCGGCGCGTGCTGACCGCGCGCCCGTGGGGAAGAGAAGGCGCAGGCGGTGATCGCGGGCTGTGTTGTGGACGCGGATGACGAGGTCGACTCGCCGGATGCCGGGAACGAGGCGTACGTCGGTCTCGAGCGCGAGGGTGGTCGTCTCGCTCGACCGCCGCTTGCCGTCCTCGCTCAGCCCCATCGGCAGGCGCAGCGCTCGCGTGATCCGGAGGGCTTTCAAGCCACTCGCGTGCTCTCGGCGCTCCACCGTTACACGCTCCAGCACGATGCATCCCCCTTCGTCCACCGGCTCGAAGTCGTAGGTGTCGCCCGCATCGCCGCGGTCCTCGATGCCGCACAGTCCGTCCCACCGGTTGCCACCGAAGCGCACCGTGAGCGTCCCGGCGCCGGCAACCGCAACCGAGACATCGCCGGCGGAGATCTCCCGCCCGTCGTCCACGACATCGGCCTGCGGCGAGGCGGGTCGCAGAGACACCTTCTTCCAGCCGAAGGCCGGGACGTCGCTTGCCACGAACTCGACGTCGATCGCAGGCGCGTTCTCAAACATCCGGTAGCGCCCCTTCTCGGCGCTTGGCACGACGCGCGCTGGTTCCCCGCCGACAGTGAAGCCGGGATCACCGAAGGTCCGCACCAACAGCGGGTGGAGCGCGACATGCGCCAGGTTCAGGAGATCGAAGCGCAGCGCAGGCTCCGGATCGATGCGGAAGCGGACGACGTCGGTGCGCGGGTGCGGGGACGGATTCCACACGGCGATGTCGACCTCGTCGCTCCACGCACCCTGCCGGATCAGCGGCATCCCTGACAGCCGCTCGAGCGCGCGGCGGGTGGTCTCGCGCGCCAACTGCTCGACGCCGGCGTAGCGTGCCATCATCTGCTCGTGCACAGCGTCACGGGAGCAACCGCAGAGCGAGTCGTGCGCCTGGTTCTTCAGCAGCTCGCGCCAGGCGGCGCGCAGTGCCGGCCGCTCGTCGTCGAGGCCTAACGCATCACCCAGGGCAGCAAACGGCTCCGCCCACGCCTCCAGTGCAGTCTGGCAGGTGCGATTGCGAAGCTTCAGATACGTACGCGTCGACCACACCCCGGGGAGCAGGTTCGCCGCTTTCGCCCCGACCAACTCTCCCCGATAACGCGGGAGATCGCGCCGGATGTTCCGTACGAAATCCTCAAAGACGCCGCGCACGACGTCGAAATCGGTTCGTGCCGCAAGCACCTCCGCGGCGGCGCGCGTGTGCGGATACGGCGGGTGGTGGTCGACGCCATTCATGAGCAGGACCGTGTTGGAAGTCGCACGCTCGGCGAGCTTTCGCGCCACGCGCTCCAGCCGCACACCCGCATCCTGCGGATCGTCCGACAGAAACGCAGCGTTGAAATAGCCCAGGCCCAGGTGGCAGGCGAGGATCGGCTCTCCATCCGGCCCCGCCCAAAGGTACTCGGCCGGAAGTTCCTGGATCTCGTTCCCGCTGCCGCGCCAGTACACAAACGCGTCCAGTCCGAAGCCGCGGAAGAGCTGGGGAAACTGCGCGGGGTGTCCGAACGAGTCCGGCGTGTAGGCCGTCGTGGACGCCGGGCCGAACGGTTCAGCGACGCGACGGCCTTCGAGCAAGTTACGGATGTGCGCCTCACCCGACGGCAGCAGCGAGTCCGGCTGTACGTACCAGGGGCCGACCGAGAGCTGACCTCTCGCCACCAGCTCGGTCAGAGCCTCCCGCCTCTGCGGGCGGATCTCGAGGTAATCCTCGATGACGATGGACTGTCCGTCGAGGACGAAGCGATAGCCGGGATCCTCGCGGCAGAGCTCGATCACGCGGTCGACGACGTCAACGAGCCGGGCGCGAAACTCCTGGAAGGTCCGGTACCACTCGCGGTCCCAATGAGTGTGGGTAACGAGGATGCACTTCACGATTTGTTCGCTCCTTTGCTTCGCTAGAAGACGCGGTGGCTACTCACAGCTATCGTATTCCGTTTCGCGCACGTCGTCCTCACCTGCTACAAGTTCGAGAGAGAATGAGCGACGCGTGTCCAGGGTTCAGGTCCATCGGGTCCTTCCGGCATCTTCCTGCGCGGCAGCCAGACCACGCGCGCCGCCTCCGTACGGCCGGACGGCGGAAAAGCCGAGTGACGTTGTAAGCGACACGGAGAACAGGTGCATGACAGCTCAGGAAACGCGGCGCCCGAGCCGCGACCGGTGGACGGTGCAGCAAGCGCAGGCATGGTGGGAGCGGCAGCCTTGGTTTGTCGGCTGCAACTTCATCCCCAGCAGTGCGGTCAACCAGCTCGAGATGTGGCAAGCTGAGACCTGCGACCCGGCAACCGTCGAACGTGAACTCGCCTGGGCGGCGGATTTAGGCTTCGACATCGTACGCGTCTATCTCCACGATCTCGTCTGGGCGGAAGATCGCGACGGATTTCTAGAGCGGATCGATGCGTTCCTCGGGTCCGCGCACGGCAACCGGATCAAGGTGGCTCTCGTTATCTTCGACGATGTCTGGAACCCAGAGCCGAAGACAGGCCCGCAGCCGGCGCCATATCCCGGCCGTCATAACTCAAGATGGGTACAGAGCCCCGGCCTGGCTGCGTTGGCTGCCTACCCCACGGACCGGTCGCTGCGGAAGCGACTCGAGCACTACGTGAAGGGCATCGTGGGAGCCTTCGCTGGCGACAACAGGATCGCCTTTTGGGATCTGTACAATGAACCTGGCGGGTATCCGTCACCGCTGGCCGAGCCTGTTGGCGCTGCCTGCTTACCGCTATTGCGTGACGTCTTCGACTGGGCACGCGCTGCGGTACCTACCCAGCCTCTGACCTCGGGGCTGTGGTGGAGCCCGGTCCACCCCGTACCCGACGCCATCCAGGCGACGCAGTTGGAGCAGTCGGACGTCGTGTCTTTCCATCACTACGGTATCTCCGAAGAGCTGGAGAAACTGAGTGGCCGCTTGGGCGCTGTGACCGAGCGACCTTTGATATGCACCGAGTACCTGGCTCGGGATCTGCAGAGCCGCTTCGAGACGCACCTCCCGATCTTCCGGGAGCGCCGGATCGGGGCCATTAGCTGGGGCCTCGTCAGCGGCAAGACGCAAACCATTTACCCGTGGTGGAGTTGGTTCGACAAGGAGCCGAAGCCGGAGCCACAGGTCTGGTTCCATGACGTTCTGCGTCCCGACGGCACACCGTTCGACCAAGCTGAAGCGGACTTCCTGCGGACTCTCCTCCGCGGGCCCAGAAAGCTGAGCTGAAGCGCCTGTTCGTCAGCGAGTGGCATTTCGGGGACAGCCAGCACTCGCTGGCTGTCCCCCAGAAGGTCGACGATGGAACTTCGATGAGTTAGAATGTCAAGTGCGTCTCCCAATCTCCCATAAGCTATGGCGACGCGATGATACTGTCTCTCGGACCGTACAGACACGCTTCCGAGGGTTGTCTCCCGAGGGTGAAGTAGAAGGTCGCCCCCTGCCCCACCGCACCCTCGGCCCATGTCCGGCCGGCGTGTCTGTGAACGATTTCCCGCACCGTTGCCAAACCAATGCCAGCCCCTTCGAACTCCTTCCGGCTGTGCAAGCGCCCGAACGGCTCAAACAATCTGCTGGCGAACGCCATGTCGAACCCGGCACCGTTGTCTCGCACGAAGTAGACTCGTCTGCCGTTGCGCCACGTGGCACCGAACTCGATGCGGGCGACGGCTCTCTTGCTCGTGAATTTCCAAGCATTGCTTAGGAGATTGTCGAGCGCGTCGCGCAGCAGCGTCGCATCCCCCCAGGCCTGAACGGCGGGATCGATCAGAACTTCCACCCGACGCTCCGGCGCAGCAGCTTGCAGCTCTTCGACGATCTCAGCCGACAACGCGCTGAGATCGGTGAGCCCGTATGCGAGATCATGTTGTGTCACCAACGAGAAGTCGAGCAATTTGTCGATCAGAGACTTCATACGCCCGACGCCCGCCCTGATGCGATCCAGGTAATGTTCGCTCTCCGAGTCGAGATGCCCGGAACAACTCTCCGCGAGCGATTCCGCGAAGCTGCTGATCGCCCGCAATGGTGCATGGAGGTCATGGGCGATCGAGTAGCTGAACCGGCGCAACGCTCCCTCCGCTCGCTTGCGGTCCGTAATGTCCACCTGTGCAACGAGCGCACGCACCTGCCGTCCCGCCAGCGGCGCAACGTGGAGCCGGAACCACTGCCCGGTCGACGGGATATCAGAACGGTACTCGACCGCCTCGGGCGCCGCCTCCCCGGCCAGCCCAGTGCGAATCACGCTTAGTACATCGGCGGCGCCACCGCCGGACTGTCGAGCACTTGCTTCGACTGCGTGCAGATAGTTCGTGCCGACTTTGGTGCCAACCACTCCCGAAGCGCTGGTGCGGCCTGCGTGGCGCTTCCAGGCCGTGTTGGCGGCAACGATTGTTCCGTCTGAGCCCAGTATCGCGACCAGACCTGGGAGCGCATCGAGCATCATACTGAGCGAGAGCTGCTCATCGAGGCACTCTGCCTTCGGCTGCTTGCGTCCAGAGGCATCGAGTCTGCTGGGCTCGACTGGAGTGATCGGGCCGTCCACCGCTGCGGGCGGGAAGTGCGTACTGTCAGATTCTGCCTTGGGCAGCTTGTGCTTTTCACCACTCACCATGACGGTTCCCCTCGGTTGTTAGCAGTTCAGCTTCATTACATACGATACAGGTGACCTAATATCATAGTAGATCGTGGATGGAAATCCACACATGCTAAGATCTCACTGCTCAGTGAGCAAACGCTCTATGTAGTCACCACGATCCAATCATGTCAGCCAGGGAGACGGACCGAGCCCGTAGGGCAACCGGAGTTTTCCCGGCCGCCGCAACGTCCGCAGCTTGCCCGGGGTCCTGGGCACTGCCGTTGCGATCACAGTCTCCCCGGGGAGACTCTCCAGCTGGCGACCGGAAGTTGACACGCCGCCAGGCACGCCCGGCCAGAGCTGCGCTGGGGCGGGCGTCGTGCCATGTCGATCCCCATACCACCCAGCCACACGGTGTTGTCGTTGAGTACCATCGCTTCGTAGTGGAAACTGGCCAACCGATCGAGATCCGTCCTGCACCCTACGTGTTCCACAGCGTCCAAGCGCCTGCCCTGCTTCTCGCTCATCTTGTCCATCCCTCCTGTTTGACTGAAGGGGCGGACATTCTCACTAACCAGTTATGCGGATAGAATCAGTGAACTACGAGAGGTGGGCCGCTGTTGCCAAATGGTGGTTGTTGCCCAGCCTCACGGGTAAGCGGGCTGTTGCGGATGTGCTCCACTTTTCCCCGAAATGAGAGCCGAGGTGCGTGCCGCCAGACCGGCGGCAACTGTCCCCTCTTTGGGCACGGCCTTTCGCACGGTGCCCCCTTCGCTGGAAGGGCCCAGGCCCGGGAGGCGAACGGTCACGGTCGTTCCTTCGCCGAGGGTGCTGGACACATCCACCGTGCCGCGGTGTGCCTCGACAATGGCGCGGACGATGAACAAGCCCAGGCCGGTGCCTTCAGTTCGAGTACTGCCCGTCTGACGCTGAAATTTGTCGAACAACTTTGGGAGGTCCTCGCGACGGATGCCTGACCCATTATCGTGGACGGTGATGACAGCATAGTCATCCAGGCGGGTTACAGTCACGCGAACGGTTCCCCCTGGTTCTGTGTACTTGACCGCGTTGTCGACCAGGTTGGTAATCACGCGCTCGATCTGCCTGACGTCGAGGTCGAGCAGCGGCACGCCCGCTTGGGCGGAAAATCTCAGGGCCAAGTTCTTGGGGTACTGGCACTCTCCGCAAGGGAGACAGCCTCGCCGACGATGCGAGCCAGGTCGGTCTGTGTCCGCTGGAGCCCGAGGCGGCCCGTTCCGATGCGGCCAGCATCTAGGACATTCAGGGCGAGTGCTATGACGCGTCGAGCGTTCGCGTGGATGCGCTGCACGAGGTCGGTTTCGCCTTCCGACCGCGATGAGTCAGCGCCGAGTAGCAATTCCGAGAGAAGCTGAATCATATGAAGCGGCTGCTTGAGATCATGCGCGATGGACGAGAAGAACTCGGTTTTCAAGAGTTCGTGTTCTCGAGCCTGTTCGATGCGGTGCGTGTTTTCGATCAAGTGGCCGAAGAAGAGCGCTACCACCAGCAAGAAAGGGAAGCGCAGCAGGTAGCCCTGAGCCAGTAGCTGTCCGACGCCCAAGAACCACCACACGATCCCCAGGTAAACTCCGCTGATCAAGAGGGCGGCCCCCACCAAGAGCCGTAGGCACTCGGTGAGGGCTCCCATAAGGAGGATGAGGAAGCACAGGAGGAAGAACTCAGAGGAAGCATTGTTAGACCCTATGGAACGACCGACACTGCGAGTGTATCAAACACGATGACTCCCGTGTCCAAGAAACGCTGGGCCACGGCGGTGCCGATCAGTGCCCCAAGGATAAGGTTCGAGGCGAGGTATACGATGACGAAGAGAGCCGCACTACCAGGGACTTCAGTCAGGGGGCGACTAAACAGTACGAGGTACGAGGTCGAAATCACGAGCACCCAACGCAGAAGAAGAAGCGTTTGCGACTTGCCCTGCACGGGCTGGTCTCGGGAAGGTACCATGCTACAGACTTGCCAGTTTCACATCGCCGGCTCTACGGACACCGCCTCGGATCCCATCGTGCACCTGTGTCAAGGCGAAGCACGCGCCGTGCCACGCGACACTTCACTGTCGACCACCCGCATCGGTGGCGCGTCCTTCCGCATCAACGAACCCCCGCCTTTGAACGCTTGGCGAAACGTCGAGGGCCACGGACGGGGTAAGCGGGAAAGGGTGCGGACGGCGTATCGTTCTCCCCGACCCAGAAGCAGCGGGCGCCGCGTACCGTGGGACAGCTCGACTCAGCGATTGGCGGCGCGGTAGGGGGTAGTCGCGGAGTTGCCGAACTGGATGAAAGCGTCGAGAGCATAACACTAGCGCTGTCACACTTCCCCTCCGACATCCCTCGGCGGGGTCTTTGCCAGTTGGTTTGTCAAGACTCGTCGGGCCGTAGCGTGGGGCATCGTCCGGGAAATGCGATCCGCGCGCCGCTGGAGAATGCCGGGCTACCACGGGTGACACTCCAAGATCATTTGCGCGGATTTCGTCAACGCGCCGGGCATTCCGACACTCCTGGAACGACTGTGCATCACCCCGCTGCTCACCAACCACCAGCTTGGCCCGCTATTCGCGTAGCGCCCAGTTCCGAGTGGTGAGAAAGGAGAAGATGCAAATGACGACTCGTTCTGCTGAGATGGTTCTCGGCCTCATTGCATGGATTCCCGGTCACCTTGACCCACGTCCCGGCGGTCGATGCGAATCAGCGTCCGGCCGGTCTGTTAGACTCTTAGCGTCCAGCCTGTTCCTCGGGCTGCTTCTGTCCGGGACGGCTGCGGGCGGTGCGGTCAACTTGCCAGTGAACGGCTGCAGGACAGTCGAAGAGATCTGGCAGCCAAGCACGTGCACGGGCGGGCCGGATTGCAAGCACTTCAAGGTCGAGATCCTTGCAGGGAACTATGATTCAGGGATCGATCTGACTACGCTGGTCTACCGCGTGTGCGGCCTCCGGCACACGCGCGGCCTCAGCCACCTTGCGATCGGGCATGGTGAAGCGTGTTCCGAGAGAATCGATGGATGCGAGGCTTCGGCAACATACGCCTCCACCGGATCTCCAGAGGGCAGTTCTTGCTCAAACCATGCCCGGTCATCGGAGGAGCTGGCGTACGAGGTAGACGGGTCGCGAGAGGGCAATTGCTGTGGGCCGTTCAAAAGTGGATCGGGAGCTGTGACTGGAATCAAGTTCGATGACATCGAAAAAGAAATAGTCGACGGAACCTGCGGCAACTTCACTGTGGTCTTACGAGGCAAGGTAACTCTCGGGAATGCCGCTCGTCTCTACCTCAAGGCCGGCTCGGGCCCGGAGGCCGTCGGGACGGTCTGTGCGCCGGAATGCAGCAGCGATGACAAGTGTGGCAACGGAGTTGTGGACCCAGGGGAGGACTGTGACCATGCCAACACGGCAGACGGTGACTGTTGCTCCGCCGACTGCAAGTTCGCGCCCGAAACCACGGTTTGCCGGCCGGCCGTGGGCCCGTGCGATGTGGCGGAGAGGTGCACCGGCTCCAGCGCTACGTGTCCAGCGGACGTCCGTTCGCCCGATGGCAGCGTCTGCGACGATGGCGACGCGTGTACCACGAGTGAAATTTGCTCCGCCGGCGTCTGCCTGGCCGGATCGGCAGTGGACTGCCACGATCATGATGCATGTACCACCGACTGGTGCGACCACGAACGCGGGTGCGTCAACGTCCCTGTGCCGGATTGTGTGCCGTCCGAGCACTTCTGCGGCGACGGGATCATCGATGCCGATGAAGAGTGCGATGACGGCGTCTACAACAGCGACACTGAACCGGACGCTTGCCGCACAAACTGCCGCTTGCCGGGATGCTGGGACGACATCCCGGACACACCCAAGGCTGACCTTGTGCTGGTCGTAGACCGATCAAAATCGATGCGGTCGGATCTTAGGTGGATCCAGGGACAACTCGGTCCCCTCCCCGAGTTGCTGGCCACAGCCCGCTTCGACTATCGCCTCGCTCTCGTACGCTTCGGCACCACCACCAACGGCGGGCCTGCCGAACCCGAACTTGTACTCGACTTTACGACGGACGAGCGTCTGTTCTCGACCGCCGTTGCAGGTCTCCGCAGTCAGATTGTCTCTCCCATCGAGTCCGGAACGGAGGCGCTGGACTTTGCGCTCGATCACCTCAAGTTTCGCCCAAATGCGGAGCGCGTGGTTCTTCTTTATACTGATGAAGACGATGACCTCCCGGCTTCTCTCAGCCTGCGCTCCAAGGAGGAGCCTCCTGCCAAGTGGTTGCGCTCGAGCAAGGCTGCAGCGTTTCAAGCTCGGATAGATAGAACCGCTCGTCGGCTCATCGACAACAGGGTTCTGCTATTCATGCTCGTCAACCCCAACGACGCACCAACCGAGCTTCAGTACGGCACTCCAACGGCGGTTCAGCGCGACCGGAATGGACGCCTCGATGTTCAGGCAACGCTAGCGGAACTGGCGAAACGCCGACAACGACAAAGCCTGCAAGGTCAGCTTCTCGCTGCAGGCCTATGCACCAGCGGCGTATGCTCGGCTGGCCGGGTTGGACTTGCGTGCACCCTGGATACGGACTGTGCACTCACTGCCGATGCGTTCGACATCCGAAAGACTCGAGCCGGCGCGTGCCGGCGCGGAGATTTGTGGAACAGCGTGGTTGCGGAACTGATTGCCAACGCGAATTGCGAGGGCCGATCGTCCATCGACCCAGATGATCTTGATGCGGACGGCATTGTCAACCAGGTAGACGCCTGCACCATGGTCTCGCAGGTGGGTCTTCCGACGTGCCCTCCCAGCCAGAACCCGAAGGGCTCGAAGATCATCCTCAGTAATCTGGATGCCGGTCCGCAAAGGCACGGGCTACTGGCCAGAGGGTTCTTCAACCCCGCTACGACTACTCCTATGATCGACCCGGCGGCCCATGGAGTCCACGTGCGGCTGCGGGACTCGTTGGGCGTACTTTACGACGTGAGCATCCCGGGCCGTACCACCGGGGATCCCGGCGCGGCGCCTTGCAGCACCGGCGATGGCTGGAAAAAGACAGTCGCCCACGGTGGAAATACGATCTGGCGTTACGTCAATCAGTCGGGTCGTATTCCGCCGTCCTGCGAGCCTGGCTCCGCACACGGAATACACAAGATCGTCGTGAAGGATCTCACAAACACCAGAAGGCGAAGTTTCATGTACCTGATATCGTCGAAGGATGTTGCGCTGTCCCACCTCCCAGTCTTCCCCGTCGAGCGGCTGACTTTCGACTTCACCCTCGGCGCGCAGCCCGCCCCCGGGACCGCAAGTCGTCAGGCCGCCGCAGGACAATGTGCCTCGTCGGACTTTCGGGTACCCGCGACTGTCGGCCTTGTCAAACCTACCTGCAGACGGATTCCAAAGAGTCTCCAAAGGCCCATTCGGACTCTCTTGTGTCAGGGACTATGAGCGACGCACCGGCAACGGCCCGGCGACTGCTGAACCTGATTGGGACTCGCCTCCTTCAACGAGCCCACCCCCGAGTGGATTGGGGTGGATCGTCTACGAAGACCATGACTCTGATCAATCTCCCAGTGGCATGACATCATTCGGACCGCTTGCAGCTTGCCAAGGAAAGGTTAATAGGAGTGAATGGTAGGGCTCGGTGCCTGGCAGGAGGATAGGTGAACTCATGAGACGCGCAATCGACGTGCCGTCGCTGCTTCTGATCGAGGATGACCCGGACGATATCGAGTTGACTTGCCGGGCGCTGAAGCGGGCGGGGCTCGGGAATCCCATCGATATCGCTGTCGATGGACAGGCTGCTCTCGACACACTCTACTGCGGTGCAATGACTGCCAGCGCCCAAATTGGCTTGATCCTGCTCGACCTCGGCTTACCAAAGGTACAGGGGTGGGATGTGTTGCAACGGGTCCTGCAGGATAAGCGAACGCGACACATCCCGGTAGTCGTTCTCACCGGTTCCCTCGACGAGGAGGACCGGGTCAGGAGTTATAAGGCCGGCGCGGCAGCCTTCCTTCGCAAGCCCATCCGGGTTGACGACTTAATCCGGCTCGTTGGGGAGATTCACGGTTACCAGCTGCTCGTGACCCGTTTGGAGAGTATGAATTGAGCCATGGGCTGTCTTCTCAGAGCAAGGGTTCGGGCGAGCAGGTCACCTAGCTCGCGCAGCGGTGACCCCCCCGGATCGCGTACGGTGGCGATCAGGCGGAGCCCCTCTTCAATCTCGATCAGCTGAAAGTTCTCAGTGAAGGCCGGGCGCAGGCCAAACTCGACGACGGCCTCCTGTGGGATTTGACCCTCCGCCGGGACCCGGTGGGGGGTCGAGCGCGGGGCGTTGAGCCAGCCTGCGAGGCCCAAGAATCGCGGCCGGCTGGGCTGGAGTATCTTCGGACTAGGCTCCGCATCGGATCCACCAAGGGGAGAGCGACGCTCGGTGGGGAGTTCTTCTCGTGTAGGCTTGCCACGCTGCATCGCTACCTGGAGAAGCTGCGAGCCTTCCGCGGAACGCAGTCATGCCTCCCGGCCCCCGGAACGCAGCTCAGGCTGCCTTCGACGCGTCGTGGCGGCGGAGCACGGCGTCGGCAACGTTCATACCCGATTCGATCGCCTGCTGCGTTCCCACGCCCGTGCCGCCAGCGTCACAGCCGACGAAGAACAGGCCTGGGATTGGTGCTTGGATGGGTGGTTTGTTCGGACCACACTGGCCCACCACCTGGCCCAAGCCGATGGTTTCTCCGCCATGGCCCGGGAGCACGGATTCACGCGTCAGGTTGGAAACGTCACGCGGCGTGTACATCTCCTTGTCATCGATCGCATCTTCCAGAGCCGGCAGGGCCTTGAAGATGATCGCTTCCCCAGCCTCGGCCCACGCCGCGATTTCTTCGTTTGTGAGCTGGGGACTGGGAGGGCAGAACGAACCGGTGAGAATGATCTGCTTACCCTGCGGCGCGGCCGTGGGGTCGTAGTTCGACGGCACTTCGAAATAGACCACGCCCTCGCGAGAAGCGTGCCCGTTCGCCGCCTTGGCGAGGCGATCCAGGCTCCACGGGCTGTCCGTGGAGAATACGACGCCGTACGGAACGTCCGTCACCTTCTTGTGCAAGAAGTAGCGGTAGCCGAGCAGCGCCCACGAGGGCAACAAGCGCTTCACGGACTCTACGTAGGCCGGGGTGAAGTGTTGCTCGCCCACCAGCCGTAGCACCGTCGGTTGCAGGCCGGCGTTGCTGACCACGATCGGCGCGGTGAACCTCCCCTGGCTCGTGACGATGCCCTCGACGCGTCCGCCGGTTACGGTGATCCGTTCCGTCTTGGCTTTCATCAGCACGGTGCCGCCGTGACGTCGCACCGCCTCGCAGTACGCCTCGGCTACGCGGCCGAAGCCGCCCCGGCAGAACATGCCGCCATGCCGGAGAAACACATCCTGCAAGCTCTTGATGGCTTCCGCGGCCTCGAGCAGGTCCGCGGGCACCATGAACATGCCGTCACAGCAGAGGCTCACCAGGAACGCATACAGCGATGCTGGAAGGCGGTAGCGATCGATCCACTCGTGGAAGGTGACGTTGTGGAGGCGGTGGATTTCGTCGGGCGGCATCATCGTGAGCTGGGCGAAGAAGGTCAGAGCGGCCTCCCGGTCCTGCGGTCTGATCTCCAGCCAGTCGAAGATGACGTTGGGGTCTGTCTGACCGACGGGCATGCTCGGCAATTGGGCGTACGTCCCGGCAGAGGTCCGATACATGCTGCCCTGGGTGCCGGGGGTCACCAACGGCACCAGGTCCGCAACCCCGAGCTCCTTCGCCACGGCTTCGTAGAGATTTCCGATGACCGGGGCGCCGATGACCACCCATGCCGTGTAGGTGAATCCGTTCTTGGACAAGCTCATTGCCTTGCCGCCCGCCCGGGCGTTCTTCTCGACCAGCAAGACCTTGAGCCCACGTCGCGCCAGCAAGCCGGCGCACGCGCTGCCGCCGAAACCGGCGCCAATCACGATCACGTCGTACGATCCTTGCGTCATCTGGCACCCTTCCTCGTTTGATGGTCCCTGCCGCGGCCACTTCCCCTACTGGGTTTTCCAGCGCTTGTTGAGGAAGTGCCCGACCAGCCGGGCGACCTCGATACCTGAGCAGGCAGCCTGGTGTGCCCCCATGCCGACGCCGCCGGCATCCGCGCCGGCATAGTACAGGCCGCGAACGGGCGCAGCCGTGTTGGGCTTCAACTTGCCGCACTGGCCGACGACCTGGCCGAGACCGACGCACTCGCCGCCTTGTCCGGGCAGCACGCTGTCCCGCGTCATGTTGCTGATGTCTCGGGGTCCGGCGTATTCCTTGCGTTCCGTGGCCTCATAAATCTCCGGGAACAACTGCATCAGCTGCTCGTCCATGCGCTTCCACAAGTCCTCGATCTCGTTGGCCGCCGGGTTGGGGGAGCAGATCGTCCCGGAGACGAGGACCTGCTTTCCCGGAGGCGCCGCCTCCTCGTCATAGAAGGAATGGTTGCACATGAAGAGGATAACCTCGCTGGGCAGGTGGCCGTTCTTCACCTGCTGGAACCGCTCCATGTTCCACCAACTCTCGTCCGAGTAGGCCACGTACATGGCCACATCCATCACGGGCTTACTCAGGAAGTAGCGGATGCTCGTGAAGCCCCACCCTGGTGCCAGGCCCTTGATGTAGTTCACATAGCTGCGATCGAACTGTTCCTCACCGACCAGCTTCAGCACCGTTGGTTGGATGCCCGCGCTGCTCACCACCACCGGCGCCGTGAAGGTTCCGCTGGCCGTCACCACGCCAGTGACGGCACCATCGTCGACGAGAATCTTCTCGACTTTGGCGCTCCGGAGGAGCTCACCGCCGTTCTTCTCGAACTCGCGCAGCATGACATCGGTGAGCATGCCGAAGCCGCCTTTGTATTGGCCGCCTCCGCCCTGAAGCATGATATGCTTGAGGATCCGAATCTGCTCCGAGGCTGCCACCAAATCGATGGGCTCAGCGAGCGACGCGTTGGCGTGGAAGGCCATGTAGCTGTACAGCGCAAACGGAACATCATAGCGTGAGAGGAACTCGTGCATGCTGACATTGTCGAGCTCGTCCACCTGCTCCTCGGGCATCGTGGCGATCTCGGTCATGAAGGCGATCGTTTTCTGCTCTTCTTCCTGGTCGAGGTCCCAGAGCCGGAAGAAGGGGGTAGGATCAGCCATGGTCTGAGCCTGGGACACCAGCTTGTAGTCTGGCCAGTCCCGGCGACGGTAGGCGATCTTGATCACGTCACGCGGATCGTCGGGCTGCAAGGCGGGTCGGAATTCGTCGCCTACCCCGAGCTCGTTGAAGATCGTTTCGAAAGCGGGCTGGCGCATAGGAACCTGCCCGTGCGGAAAGGCATCGTAGGCATACCCGTCTTTCTTGATGCTCACCATCTTACCGCCGACAAAACTATTCTTCTCGATCAGCAGGGTCTTGATGCGCCGCTTCTGGAGGAGGGTGGCGCAGGAACTGCCGCCGGGGCCGCTGCCGATCACGATGACGTCACGGGTTTCTTTCGCCATCAACTTATCTCCCTCCGTGTGGGTTCGGCCGTCGCCTTGTGAGCCCGGTGCGGCGCACTCGCCATCAGGCCGTCAACATCTGGCGGACAACGCCGAGCAGCCGGTGGTGTTTCTCGCTATCCAGCACCATGGCATCGAGCAGCGTGCCGAGCAGCGCTTCGCTTTCGCCGCCCAGCTGAGTGGTCAGGCTGCGGCAGGCGTCGATCGTCTCCCGTTCATGTTGCTGAAGTATTTGCGTGAGGCGAAGAAGTTCCGCGCGATTGGCGTCACGGGGGATGGCGCGTGCTTGCGCCGGCCGGCGTTCTTTGAGCCACGCAGCCATCGTGCGCAGCAGCAGGTGGTGTATTTCCTCCTCCGTCAAGATCTGGTTCACGAGCATGCCGGCAGAGCTGCTTCCCAGCTGTTCCGACAGGGCACGGTACTGCTCCAGGATCTTGCCCTCCTCCTCCGCGTGGCGCTCGAACGTCGCCGCAAGAACCGCTCGTTTCGTATCGTTGCCCACCGTCTGCTCCTTCCGCGATGCCGTCATTCGAGGTAGGTCTTCGAGTACCTCTCCATCTCCGGTGTCGGTCTCCACCACTTTTTCACGCCCATATCCTCGGCCACCTTGTTGGCGCCCAGATACCCAGGCCCGCCCAGCACGAGTCCTCCCGGGTACGTCGACGCACCGCAGACGTACAGACCCGTGATGGGTGTCTTCGTGCTGGAGCATGCCTGGTTGGGGCGGAAACATCCCAGTTGTACAGGCTTGTAGTCACCGTGTTTGATCGAGCCACGGCGCATGTTCGGCAACCGGATCTCGATGTCCTCTGGAGTCTCCATGCTGGTCCGGATTATGTTCTCCCGTTTCATATTGGGAGCGGCCTTCTGCCATTTGGCCAACATCGCCTTCTCCAGTTCCCCGCCACGCTTTTCCCAACCGCCCGCGATCTCGTAGGGCGCATGAATCTGAAGGAAGGAGACGTGCTTGCCCGGGAACCGGGTCAGATGCGGATCGAGACGGGTCTCACACGTGGCATGGCCGCCGACGGCTTTCGGATCGACTTTGCCTGCCGTGACATTATCCCAATGGGCGAGAATCTGGTCGGTGCTCTCGAAGCCGACGATGGTCATGAAAGACTCATCGACCCACGGATCGCCGCAGGCATAGTGTGGCGCCTCCTCAGAGGCGACATGCAGAGTGTTGAGGCTCCACTTGTCGTATATCCAGCCGTCCACGGCACTCTTCAGACTCGCCGGCAGATTCCGCGCTCCGACCAGGTCGAAGAACGTCGAGTGCGGGTCGAGGCTCGATACGACCACTTCACTATGGAGCGTCCGGCCCTCCCACAGTTCCACGCCGCATACGGCGCCATTGCGCAGGTGAATCTTGTTGACTTGTGACCCCTCCAGAATCACACCACCCGCCTGCACGATCTCGCGCGCCAGAGACCCAGCCAACTTGTGTGAGCCGCCCTGGCAGTACGCCTTGTTCATCCCGCGATCGATAAGCAGGGGCACGAAGAACCCGAGCCCGGTCTCTCTCGGATCCAACCCCCACATGCAACAGGTGTAGAGCAGGAGGGCGCGCACGCGGTCATTCTCGAAGGTATCGGTGATGATCTGCAGCGGGCTTTGTTCGGTAATCTCGAGCATTGCTTTGCCGATATCGGTGCGCTGCATGGCCACGGAGGCGTCCACCGGGGGCATGGGTGGAAGGTAGGTGGCCGGCACGATGATTTCCCTGGAGATCCTACGCCAGTTTCGCATCACTTTGCCGAAGGCAACGGCATCTTTCTGCGACAGCTTGTGGATGGAGTCGGTGGCGTCCTCGATCATGCGCGTGAGCAGCAGCGACTCGCCGTCTTCGAACACCATGGAGGTCTGCAGGTTGGGTTTGATCCAGACCAGCCCATGCCGGCTCAGGTCGAAATCCCGCAGCGCAGGCATGTAATCCACCATCATGTGGTAGATCGCATGGATGTTCGAGTAGAAACCCGGAAAGAGAATCTCCTCTGTGGCCAGGCCACCTCCAACCTCGTAGCGGCGTTCTACGAGGGCGACTTCGAGGCCGGCCCTGGCAAGATACGCAGCGGCGATCAGACCGTTCGGGCCCGCGCCGACGACAACGACATCCCACTTGCTTTCGGCCGGAAACTCAGCAAAGAAGCTCTGCGGATGGGGTTGGCCAACCAATTCGTTCGCCACTCTGCTCCTCCTTGTCCACCCTCAGCTTGGTCTTGCTGAGATCTTTCCCTCTTCCGGGATGTACCACGGTGACGCGTACCACCAACTACCGGGCTCCGCGATACCGTCCTCGATGAGGATGTGCATCAGGTTGTAGCCGATCGCCATCAAGCACAGGCCGCCGGGATGGGCAGCCGACTGGTGGGCGAGGTAGAGACCGTCAATGCCCGGCACCCGGTAGCGAGCCAGTTCCGGCAGCGGACGCTCGTTCCACCACTCGTCCCGGTCGCAACGGATTCCATACCAGGACCCGCCCAGCATTCCCGTGTTGCGGAACTCCTGTTCCAACGGAGATTCGCCCCAGATCTTGACCAAGTTGTCGGAGTCGACATTCTCGACGACAGAGCTGAGAGCTTGGCGCATGTACGCGTCCCACTTCTCCTTCTCCTTGTCCATCGCGTCCATGCCGTCCACGTTGTACTCGGGCGTCGGCACCATCATCCACAAGGGGCCATTGATATGGTAGCCGGAACGCGTGCATTGCGGATTCGTGGGATCGTAGAGGGAACTTGCAACCATGCCCCACATCGCCTTCTCCGGCGGGAGGGTGAGATTCGCCTGTCGGCCGAGCACGTCTCGCACATTCTCGAAGTACAGTTCGCGCGAGTCGGACGGGAAGAAGGTGCCGGTGAATGGGTATTGCTCGGCCGGCTGCCGCTGGTACTGGGGACGGTAGCGCAGCTCCTCACGAGTGAGGAAGTGCGTCATGTAGAGGCTTCCACCTTTGAGGCTGAGGTCTTTGATCCGCCGCATGAAGCCGGCATCCAGATGCTGCGGGCCGATCATCTGGAGGAAGGTCGGTTTGATGTGCGCGGCGCTGATCACCGCCTTGTTGGCCCAGATCTTCTTCGCACCCCACGTCGCGTCGTCACGCAGGCGGACCCCGACCGCGCGTCCATTGTTGATGAGGATCTCCTCGACCGGACAGCACGCGCGGAAGATCGCGCCGTGCGCGATCGCGCAACGAATGATCGCGTGGTAGTAGCCGTGCATGTTCCCGCGTGGGCCGACGGGCTTCGCAACCGCCGGTGGAAAGACGGTTGCCACACTACACAGGGCCGGGATGGCCACCCCTTCCATGTGGCCGTGCGCTCCCGAAACCAATGCCGTCCACGCCATGTTCACCTTGAAGGGCTCGGTGTCACAATGCTCATCCATCAGGTCGAACATCGTCATCTCGAGCAGTTCGCGGCTCCACACCTCCGGGAGGTGCTGTTTGTACACCTGCATGTAGGGGATCGTGTGCTCGTTCAGCTCGACCCCGGGAGGATGGGGCGGGCACCAGAAGGTCGCCCGCATCAGATCCTTATAAAAGGAGGGCTCGGACAGCAGGCCGGTGATCTTTGCCCAGCCCAGCTTGTCCTGCTCGGTCACCATTGATGGCCCGTCGCTGGTGAACAGGTGCCGGTCGGCATCAAACGGCACCGGGACATTTGGGTTCCAATCCATCCGGAAGCCGTAGCGCCACAGCTTCAGCTGCTCCCAGCCGGGGGCGGGTCCGCCGTAGTTGGCGATGGCGTGGGGCTGAATGCGCACGCCTGCGATGGGCTCCACGGTTTCCTGCGCTCCGCCGCATTCCGGTCGCTCCTCCAGCACGCAGACACTGAGCCCGCACTTGGCCAGATACGCCGCGGTCGTGGTGCCGTTGTGACCCGCACCTATGATGACCACATCGTAGCGTTCTTCCCTGCCCATCGTTCACCTCCGTTTTCGCAGCGAGGTTCAGAGGCCTCACCGCGAAACTGGGGCCCCGTGAGTGGGAGGCCTCGACTGCAGCAGATTCTCATTCCAGATACGTTTTGATGTACCGCTCCATCGCTGGCGTCGGTTTCCACCACTTCTTCACCCCCAGGTCCTCGGCCACCTTGTTGGCGCCCAGATACCCAGGCCCGCCCAGCACGAGTCCTCCCGGGTACGTCGACGCACCGCAGACGTACAGACCCGTGATGGGTGTTTTCGTGCTGGAGCACTCCTGGTTGGGACGGTAGCAGCCCATCTGCAGCGGCCCATAGTCGCCGTGTTTGATGGAGCCGCGGCGCATATTCGGGAAACGGATCTCGATCTCCTCCGGGTCTTCCATGGCGGTGCTGATGATCTTGTCCGGTGTCAGGTTCGGCGCTGCCTTCCGCCACGTCGCCAGCATGGCCGCCTGGATCTGCTCGCGTTGATTCAGCCAGCCGCCCTGCAGTCCGTAAGGCGCGTGGATCTGGAACATGGAAACGTACTTGCCGGGACGGTCACTCAAGGTGGGGTCGAAGAGGCTTTCGCACGTCGAATGGCCACCGAGGTTCTTGATGTCGATCTTGCCCGCCGTGACATTGTTCCAATGGGCCAACAGTTGATCGACACTCTCAATGCCGATGACGGCAGCGAAGGCCTCATTGATCCAAGGGTCGTCGGTGGCGTACTTCGGGGGCTCGTCGGCGGCAATGTGCAGGGTGTTGAAACTCCACTTGTCCCACGCCCATCCTTTGACCGATTCCTTGAGCGGGCCGGGCAGGTGCTCTTCGCCGACCAGGTCGAGGAACGTCGTGTGGGGATCCAGGGTCGACATCACGACCTTGGCACGCAGGACGCGATCCTCGTGCGTGATGTGCACCCCAACGGCGCGCCCCTTTTCCATGATGATCTTGTCGACGGCTGCCGCTTCCAGAATCAACCCACCATTCTGGACGACTTGTCGTCCGAGCGCGCTCGCGAACTTGTGCGAACCGCCGTAGCAGTAGCACTTGTTCATGGCCCGATCGAGCATGAGGGGCACCATGAAACCCAGACCCGTCTCGTGCGGATCGAGCCCCCACATGCAGCTGGCGTACAGCATGAGCGCACGCACCTTGTCATGCTCGAAGGTGTCGGTGATGAGCTGCAACGGGCTTCGCTCGCCCATCTCCAGCATCTGCTGGCCGACCTTGGTGCGCTGCATGGCCATGGTAATCTCGATGGGCGCCATGGGGGGGATGTACGTCGCCGGCGCGATGATGTCGTCGACGATCTTGCGCCACTGGCGAATCACCTTGCCGAACGCGATGGCATCCTTGAACGAGAACTTGCTGATCGAATCCTTGGTGTCCTGAACCATCCGGGTCAGCAAGACGGACGTGCCGTCCTCGAACACCATCCCGGTCTGGAAATTCGGCTTGATCCAGGTGAGGGCGGGACCGTCGAGCTCGAAATCCCGGATCGCCGGCATGTAATCGACCATCATGTGGTACAGGACATGGGGGTTGGACGCGTAGCAGGGATACAGGTTCTCTTCAGTGGCCAGGCCCCCTCCCACCTCGAAGCGTCGTTCGACCAGGGCGACACTCAAGCCGGCCTTGGCGAGATAGGCCGCGGCGATGAGTCCGTTCGGGCCGCCGCCGATGACTACGACGTCGAATTCGCTCTCATGGGGAAATTCCTCCTGCATGTGTCCGAACACGTCAGTAGGATCGTACTGAAACGTCGACTGGTATCTGACATTCGACATCGTCTGCCCTCGTTTCTGCGTATCAATCGCGGTGTGCGGACCTCTTGCCCGGCTGCGGAATGTAGTACGGCGACGCGTACCACCAGTCACCTGGCTCGGCGATACCGTCCTCGATCAGGACGTGCATCAGATTGTACGGGATGGCCATGAGGCACAGGCCGCCGGGATGCCCCGATGTCTGGTGTGCATGGTACAGGGCTTCGATGGGGGTGCGGTAGCGGGCCAACTCAGGGATCGGGCGGTTGGTCCACAACTGATCTTCGTCGTGGCGGCTGCCGCACCACGTGCCGCCGATCAGGCCGGTGTTGCGAAACTCGACATCGCGACCGGTCGCGCTCCAGTGGTGGATGAGGTTGTCGTCCTCGAGACCGTCCACCATCTGGCCATAGGCCTTGCGCATGTAAGCGTCCATCTCTTGCTTGTGTGTGTCGAGCGCGTCTGCGCCCTCCTTATGATAGTCCGGCGATGTGACTGCCATCTCGAACGCTTGGGAAATGTAGCCCCGCGGATACACGGCCTGGCAATCGGTTGGATCAAAGGACTGAGGCGGCGCCTGAAACCACAGGGCGCGCTCCGGTGGCACGGTCGGCTGCCCTTTGCGACCGTCCACGTCCGCCACGTTCTCGTAATAGATCGCCCGCGAGTCACACGGATACACGCCGAGGCCAGGTTGCCGATTGGGACCCACGTAGCGTATGTCCTCCTCGAACCTCGGCTTCAGGTGCAGCTGTCTCTTGGTATGGAAGACAGACACGTACAGCGTCTGGTTCTTCAGGCTGATGTCCTTCACCTTCCGGATGAAGGCCGGGTCGAGGTGCTTCGGTCCGACCAGCTTGAGGAAGGCTTGATGCACATCGCAAGCGGCAATCACGGCTTTGCTGGCGCGGATGATTCTGCCGCCCATGGCCGCGCTCTCGCGCAAGCGGACCCCCACCGCCCGTCCGTCGTCGATGAGGATCTCATCGACCGGGCAACAGGTACGCACCGCCGCGCCATGGTGCACCGCGGCGCGATGGATGGCATGAAAGTACCCGTGCAGGCCACCGCGTGGAACGCTTCTCTGACCAGTGTTCGGCAAGGTGAGGAGCTGAACGCAGAGCACGGCCGGAACCGCCACGCCATCCCAGTGACCGGCGGCACCGGATGCCCAGGCCGCAAACGCCATCGCAGTCTTGAAGTGCTCAGTCTCACAGTACTCGTCGAGCAGATCGAGCATGGTCACCTCGCGCAGCTCGTGCGTGTACATGTCCGGCTGGTACTTCTTGTACACCTGCATGTACGGCACATTGTCGTCCGTGACCTCCACTTCGGGAGGGTGCGGTGGGCACCAGAAGGCCGCGCGCATCAGCTCCCTGGTGAACGGCGGTTGGCCGAGCAGGCCACCGAGCTTCGCCCACCCCATCTTGTCTTTCATCGAGATGGGTCGCCAGCCATCGGTGCACGCCAGGGCAGCGGTCTCCTCGCTCGACGCGAAGCCGGGATCCCACTCCATGCGGAAACCGTACTTGTGCAGCTCGAGTTGCTCGAACCCCGGCGCCGGCGACGCGTACATCAGCACGGCATGGGGATAGATGCGCACGCCCGGAATCGGTTCCTGCGTTTCACAAGCCCCGCCGCATTCTGTTCGTTCTTCCAGGACGCAGACGCTCAGGCCGCATTTGGCCAGATACGCTGCCGTCGTCATCCCGTTGGGCCCAGCGCCGATAATGACGATGTCAAACCGTTCATCCTTACTCATACGGGCCTCCCAGAATCCCTCAGTTACACGTATCCATGCTCGCGTGCGGCGGTCATGTACCCGGGCTCCTGCCACCACTTCTCGATGCCGAAGTCCTCGGCGATCGCGTTGGCGCAGTTGTACCCGGGGCCGAACAGCACCATGCCGCCCGGGGCCACGCTCGCACCTCCAAGATACAGGTTCTTCACCGGTGTCCTGTATTGGGAGCAGTCCTGGTTCGGCCGCAGGTAGCCCATTTGCAAGGGGTGATAGGCCCCCTGCTTGTAGCTCCCCTTGACCATGTTCGGAAATTTGTTCTGGATGTCCGCCGGCGTGGTCAGATACGTCCACAGCACGGTCTCCCGCGTCACGTTGGGGGCGTACCGTTGCAGAACCGACAGCTGCCTCTCGACAGCTTCCTGCCGGTACGTATGGTTCAACCACCGTTCGCAGCCGCCGTCTTTCAAGTCGAACGGCGCCATCTGCGAGATCAGGCCGGTGGCTCTGTTCGCGGGCGCCTGGCCCGGATCGTGAACGCTCGGGAAACAGCAATTGTAGCCCGCCTGCGCCGGCATTTCGCCGTTGCTCATCGCGTCCCAGTGGCCTTTGAGATCGGCGAGACGTTCGTAGCCGAGCACGTAGATGAACGCACGGTTGATGTCGGGTTGGGATTCAGCAGCGTGAAACCTGGGCGGTGCGGCCAAGGCCAGATGACACACGGTCAGACTCCATGGTTCCCACTGCCAGGTACGGATCATGTCGACGAACTCGCCTTCCAGCTTGTCCTCGCCGACGTACTGCAGGAACGTTTGATGCGTGTCGATGGTACTCACGACCGCCTTGTCGGCGAAGTAGCGGGTACCGTCCTCCAGCTCGACGCCCTTGGCCGTCCCATGCTCCACGATGATGCGCGTGATCCGCACACTCGTCCGAATCTGCCCGCCGTGCTCGAAGGTGGATTTGAGCAGGGCGTTGGACACCCTGTGTGAGCCGCCGGCCGTGAGGCAACAGTTGGTCATGCGGTTCAGGTAGACGGGCATCATGTAACTCACCCCGGCCTGCGAGTAATCAAGGCCCCAGTGGCAGGCCAGGTACAGCAGGAGCGTCCTGACGTGCTCGTTCTCGAACCGCTCGTAGATGATGTCCTCCGGGGTCTTTTCCGCGTACTCCGACAACGCGCGGCCGAGCTCGGTCTGCTCCGCCTTGGCGGCCAGCAGCGGTGCGGCCTCCATCGGGACATAGGTCTGCGGGCCGAGGATGTTCTTCATCAGCGCGTCAAACTGGCGCTGCATGGCGCGATAGCTGTCGGCGTCTTTCTTCGAGAACCTGGCGATTGACGCGCAGGTCCGCTCGACGTCGCGGTACAGGCACAGCGCCCTGCCGTCGGCGAGCGGCATCGCCACTTGCAGGTCTGGGCAGATGTGCTTGACGCCGTAGCGCTCCTCGAACTGGAAATCCGGGTAGACCGGCGCGTAGTCCACCATCATCATGTAGACCGCGTGGGTGTTGTGGGAGTAGTCGGGCAGTGTGACCTCTTCGGTACACAGGCCTCCCCCAGCCTCGAAGCGCCTCTCCAGGAGAAGAACCTTCTGTCCCGCCTTGCTGAGGTACGCGCCAATGGCCAGGCCATTGGGCCCGCTTCCGATAATGACCACGTCGAAGGTTCGTGTCATCGCCACCCCGGCACCGAGCGCGTTCGTTGCGGTCTGCCGAGCCTCGAGCGTAACACACTAGTGCGCCGGTGCCCGTGCCGCATCGCGTACCCTCTGCTTGACGATCTTGAGCTGCTCGACGAGCGAATCCGGCTCTTCCTTGCCGGGCTCGTCCCAGGGTTTGCCGAGCCCGAGATCCTTGGCGATGACTCGGTAACAGTTGTACGACTCGGTGGCCCCGGCGTTGGATCCGACGTGCCACGCCCCGCCCGTGGCATACAGATGCTTGATCGGGGTACGGTGGTTGGCCAGCTCAGGAGTGGGTCGATTCTCCTCGGTCTGGAACGGCGAGCGATCAATTCCCGCCATCGTTCCGTTCGGTCCCAGGTTCCGCATACGCCGGTGATCGTAAGCGCTGTTGGTATCGACCCCGATGACATTGTCCCACGTCATGTTCGGGGCGTACGCTGTCCAGATGGTAATCAACTCGTCCGCATAACGCTTCTTGATCTCCAGCCATTCCTTCTCGCAAAACGCGCTGGCGGGTGGGGCAAGCTGTTCGCTCTGCACGACGTGCTTGCCCGGCGGCGCGAAGCCCGGGTCCACCAGGCTGTGGCAGCCGACTGTGGGGGCGTAGTCGTCGAGCGGCGGAAACTTGTGCAGCCTCTGATACATGCACTCGCGCGCGATGTGCATCGGATCAGGGTCCGGCTGTAGTCCGAGCCATTGGCACTCGTGGATGTCCGGATTGAAAGCCTCGGCCTTGTATTGCGGTGCCTCGTGAACCGCGAAGCTGTACCACATCAGACAACCGAACGTGTCGCGCAGCAGTTGCACGCGTCGCTTCAGTACAGCGTCAACATGTGCCTCGCCGATCAAATCGAAGATGAGCTGATGCGGTGAGAGGGTGCTGACGACGAGCCGCCGCGCGGCGATCTCGCTGCCATCGGCGAGGCGTATGCCGGTCGCCGTTGCGTTTTCGATGATGGCCGTCTCCACGGGTACGTTGGTGAAGAACTGGCAGCCGTTCCGGACCAGGATTTGGTGTGCCGCATGGGCGATCTGGTGTGTGCCCCCGCGGTTGAAGCCGATCGTCGGGAGCGTAGCGCCCAGACCCACGGTCATCATACCCGTTCCGGCCTCATTGATATCGATGACCGATGAGACTGCGAAGCGCAGAATGCAGGATTGCAGCTCGTGGCTTTCGAACCATTCTTGTGCGGCGCGCAGTCCGCTGGCTTTCATCGTGAGCGAGTCCGGCGTGAAGCCGCTTTCCATCAGTTTAGGCAGGAGCATCGCCTGTCGTTCCATGACCTCGCCGCTGACGCGATCCTCGGCCGGCTTGAACAGGGTGTCGATGAGGACCCTGAAGTACTCATCGGTCTCGGCGAGGCTCCACAGCTTGAGCCACGTGTCGGCGTCCTTGTTCGAGAACCGAGCGATTTCGTTGGCGGTACGCTCCTGCGTTGGATCGTGCTTCAGGCTGTAGATGGCGAGACAGTTATCCTTGTCCCGGAAGACGAAGCCGTCGCTGCACGTGTGCTGATCCCACTGTGCTCCGTACTCCCAGAACTCAGGGAAGTCGCGCCACACTGGTGCGTAGTACCAGGGTAGGATGATGTTGGCGTGCGTATTCCCGCGAAATCCTGCAGCGGATATCTCCTCCGTGGCGAGACACCCGCCGATTTCGTGCCGGCGTTCGAATATACCGACGCTCAAGCCGCCGTACTTGATGAGGTACATTGCCAGCAGGAGCGCTTTGTTCCCTCCGCCGACGATCACGGCGTCGAACGTCTTGTCAGCCATGCCGGCCTCCTTCCACCTTCCCCGATCCGCCGGAGCACGGGACACCGACACCTGTGCGCGCCGCAGGAGCCGCGAACCGCTGGTCAGGAGTCGAGCGCATACCCGCCTTTCAGAAGTTGCCAGGATGCGCCGGTTGTCTGAACCACGCGCGTGGATTGAGGAGAAATGGAAGAATGGAGATTTTGAGCATGTGCCGCAGGATCATCAGCAAGTCCCGGTGACTCAGCCCGCCGCGAATCTTCCAGCGGACCGGCTGTGTCGTTTGCATCTCCATGATCAAGTAGTCACCTTTGCGGCGCATCGAGACGATCTCCGCTACCAGTTCTGCCTTTCCCAACCCCGTCGATCTCATCAACATGGTCTGCTCACCCCTGTACGAATCCCGTACCTGTCGCTGGCTGTCCGAGCCTCAGCGTTCCACGGCTCAGCTCCCTCCATATGCCAAGCCTCCGGAGCGTCACGCGGACGTCGTCAGGTACGTCGCCAAGATCCGGCTCATAATGTCCGCGGTCAGCGCACGCGCTTTCTTGAGTGCGGGATTGGAATGCAGCACGATCAAGTCGTCCAACTCTTCGTCGGTGAAGATGTCAGCGTACACCTGTTCGGTTATGTCGATCGCTTGCTGAAACTCTTTCTGGTACTCCCCCTTCGCACGTCTGAGGTCGGTTGCGAAGCGCGTGTCTCCCTCCTTGTCGGCCTTGGCAATGAAATAGGTCAGGGTATACTCGACGATGCTCGAGTAATGCTCGTGGGACGCTGATTCCTTCAGAAACTGCCTGGCCTTTTCTCTGCTTGCCATCCCTATCCCCTGTTCTACTACTGTCGAGAATCTTCGCGTGGCGCGCGAATTTCAGTCTCGTCATTCCCGCGGAGGCGGGAATCCATCGCCGTCCCGCGTCGCGGCCCCGCCCCATCTGGATGCCCGCCCCACGCTTTCGCGGGGGCAGGCTTTGAAGATTGCCGGCATGACGGAACACGGATCATGGGTAGGGTTGCGGGCGTCAGCCCGCGCAGGGTGACGGGTCTCTCCTCGTGGCTGTTGACTCTGGCGAGCGTCGATGATGCGCACCAGCTTCCTTCTCCCGGATGGGAGAAGGTGGGGATGAGAAATTGGCGCAGCCCCCCTCGATCTTTTCTTCCTCCGCGCCTCTGCCCGCCCCACGGAGCACACAGCAAGGTCGCCTGCGGCAGCATCGCATCCCCCTCACCCTGACCCTCTCCCATCCGGGTGAGGGAACTGAGGAGCGGAGAGGGGATTGAGGAGCGCGCTCGCATCGGGCCCTGTCGGGGAAAGGACACCCTCGCCGCAGCCGGCTCCGTGTCCAGAAACCCCAGATATGGGTAAAGACGAGCTTTGCCAACGGGGGACCGATATCGCTCCTTCCCCCTTTGACAAAGGGGGACCGAGGGGGTTTTTGCGATGCGCCATCGAATCCCCCCTCCTTTGCGAAAGGAGGGGACCCGTGGT
>JBHHYR010000016.1:0-34778 GCA_046757585.1 Binatia bacterium
AGCACGAACTTCTGCAAGATCGCAACCGACATCGGGACTGCGGGGAGCGTCGCCGTGGACGAGCAGGGACGCGTGTACGTGACCTCGGCGCGGGGTGGCGTGGTGCTGCGGTTCTCTCCGCCATTCCCAACCGGCCCCGATGCAGCCGGGGGCTGCGGAAAGGCCGACGTGCTCGGATCACCGATGGCCGATGAGGTGACGGTCGAGACCTTTATCAAGGATCCGATGAACCTCGCGACCCCGAGTGGGATCGTCCGGGCGCCCAACGGCAACTGGTATGCCAGCAGCGTGCTCACCGGAATCATCGCCGAGTACGACCCGGAGGGGAATTTCGTCCGCCGGGTGCTGGAGCCGCCGGCGGGGAAGCGAGCGCTGCCGCTTTCGACCGGCCACCCCCAGGGGCTCGCCGTCGACCGCGAGGGCGTTCTCTACTACGCGGATCTGAACCTTGTCGCCTCCCCCTCCCGTGGTATCGGACCGGGGCCCAACGGAAGCGTGCGGCGCATAACCTTTGACGCCCGCGGTGCACCGCAGCCGCCCGAGGTGGTGAAGGACGGTCTCGCGTTCCCGGATGGGCTCGGTATCCTGCCCGGCGAGCTGGAGGATCGTGGCGGGGGCCGCAACACGGTGAGCGGGACAGAGTGGAGGACTTACGCTGGCGGGCCGCGGCGACTTTTCTTCAATCCTACCGAAGATACGCTCACCGCGGCCAACGTCGCCGGGCTGCGGAAACAGTGGACCTTCCCGACTGGGGCTATCGTCACAGCCTCACCGTCGGTGGCCCGCCTGGACGTTCCCGGAGAGGGACGCGTTGCGGTGGCCTTCATCCAATCGTGGGACGGCAACGTGTACGCGCTCCGCCTGCGCGACGGCACCGCCCTTTGGCGCTTTGCGACCGCACCCCAGCCGGGCGCGACATTTCCCAACGCGGCATCCGCCCATGTGGCTGCCATCGATGGCCGCGACCGCGTGTACATCCCGGCGGGGGAGACGGTGTACTGCCTCGACGCGCTGACCGGGACGGAGATCTGGCGTTTCACGGCGGGTACGGGATGCGCCGACCCGCCTGGACTGTGCGGCCCCGATGGCGAGCGCAACGAAGTCGAGTCGTCGCCCATCATCGCAGGGGGCCTCGTGTTCTTCGGTATGGACGTCAACGACCGGGAGACGGGGAAAGGGGGCTTCTATGCCATCGACGCACGAGACGGCCGGCTGGTCTGGTTCTTCGACCTGGAGACCGGGTCGACCTGCCGCCCGTTT
The DNA here is from genome assembly GCA_046757585.1 of Binatia bacterium. Lineage (GTDB taxonomy): Bacteria > Desulfobacterota > Binatia > HRBIN30 > HRBIN30 > JBHHYR01. The sequence continues at coordinate 1,261 of JBHHYR010000016.1, forward strand.
CCGGACGATACCATCCGGCGCTTCGATGGGTACCACAGCGAGCAGGAGCTGGGCCTACCTCGCGATTTTCTGGCCAGCCGCCCGGGGTGTGATGCGGACCGGACGCTGACGGGTTGTGGCAACGTCTTCTCCTCGGCGGCCATCGACGAAGGGCGTGGCCTCCTGTTTTTCGCGTCCAGCAACTGCGATACGGACACCGACCCCGCGACGCCCATCCCACCGCCGCCCATGCCCCCGTACGACGAGGCGATCGTGGCACTCCACCTCGACGGTGCACCGGCGTGGCGCTGGCGGCCACGCGAAGTGGACAACGGTGACCTCGCTTTCGGCGCCGTACCGAACCTCTTCACTATCGCGGTTGGCGGGCAGCCACGAGACGTGGTTGGGCTTGGCAACAAGGATGGGACCTACTACGTCATCGACCGCGACGGGGTCAACGTGCTCAGCGGCGTCCGCTGGGACGATAGGGACCCGTCGTCACTGCCCTACTGGACAACCCGAGTCGTGCCCGGCGGAGAGGCCGGCGGCATCATTGCCACGGCGGCCGTCGACGAGGCCGCCGGCCGCATTTATCTCAGTACGGCGCCAGGTGCCGACGCGCTCAGCCCGCAGCGGCCGACGGTCCACGCCCTCGACATGAACAGCGGAGCGGTTCTCTGGCAGAACACGACTGAAGCGAACGCCGACGCCAGCTTCGCGCCCACGAGCGCCGTCCCCGGCGTCGTCTTTGCCGGCAGCGTCCTCGGCGGCTTCGTGCGCGCCTACGAGGCGGCAACCGGCGAGCGACTCGCGAGAGTCCGGGTCGGCAGTGCCGTCGCCTCGGCACCCGCCGTGATCGACGGGATGGTGATCGTCGGTGCCGGCATTGGCGCCAGGACGGGCGACGATAGTAACCTCTCCGACGCGTCGTCCCGCGCTGCACAGAACGTGACAGCGCTTTGCGTTCCGGGCACTCCCCTCTGTACCGACGCCGGGTGAGTGCGGTAGACGCGGGCTTCGAGGCGATGGCGCGTGTCACCGTAGTCGCGGGAAGCGCCGTCGTGTACAGGTGACGTGCGTGCGTACCGGTTCCGCCATGTCGTGCGCCGGCCCAGGGGCGTCATCCAGAGGCTGACCACTGCGATGCAGATCAAAGTTTTGTGGAGCATTCCTGATTGGGTCGATGCGATCGTGGCGCTGCCGGCTGGCGGGCCATTAGCATGCCGCACCGTCCTGGTGCCGCGCGAGCGGGTCGCCCATTCGCTGCGCCGGGAGCTGCTCCGCATGGGACGGGCGGATGTGCTCGCAGGCACACGCTTTGTCCCGTTTCTCGCCGCGGCCGTCAGCGTGTTGCAGGCAGCCGGGATGGTGTTCACGTCCACCGAGCGGGCGTTGCGGCCGAAACGCCTGCGCGTGTTGCTGCGGCGCGGGATACCGTTGCACTACTTCTCGGACGAGCTGCTGCGATCGGCGCCGGGTTGGGATCAGGCATTTGCCCGGACGATCTCCGACCTCGAAAGCGCAGGCCTGCGGCCGCAGGACCTGCCCCTCTCACCGGATGACCCGCGCTGGCACGATGTCGCAACGATCTGGCGGGCGCTGGACGAGTCGGCCGGCGCTTCGTGGACGCCCGGCCGGACCTTCGTCGAAGCTGCTAGCTGCGTCGAGGACACGCCGCAATGCTGGCCGTTTGAAGGGCCGGTGCTGGCCATCGTCACCGGTGACAGCAGCGCCGCGAAGGCGCGCTTCATCCGCGCCATTCCCGAGCTGACCCTGGGTGTGCTTGTCGGCCGCCCGCTCCGGGAGCACTACGTCGAGCGTCTGGAGAAGCTCTTCGGGCAGCCAGCCGCAGCTGCAGCCCGCGTATCGTCACGCCCGAGACGGGTGGGTACGGAACGGGAGCTGCTGGCCTCTTTCCTTTTCGAACCCCCTGAGGTCCTTGCTGACCCAACCCGGCCCCGCAGCGGCGGTCCCGACGGCACGGTGCACTTGGAGGAGCATGCCGGCATCGAGTCGGAGGTGGAAGCGGCCGCCGACTGGGCCGCGCGGCAAGTGATGGAGAGGCACACACCCCTCGAGGAGATCGCCATCCTGCTGCCGGTGCTGGATCCGCTCGCGGCGATGCTTGTCGAACGCCTGCAGCGCCTGCCGTGGGCCGACGGACATCTCCCGGTTTACGTAGCTGGGGGCCTTCCCGTCTCGCGCGTCGCCGCCGGCGCGCGCGCTCTCGCGGTCGTGCGTGCGCTCCAGGCGCACCTCGCCGCCGCAGCGCTCGCCGACGTGCTTCCGGCACTGCGCACCGCCAGTGGGCAGGCTCGTCACCTAACGCGTGGCAGGGCCATGGACCTCACGTACTCGCTCGGCACGGTCGGGGGCAGCCCCGCCAGGCCCACTGGAGCCCTGGAGTGGCCGTCACGTGCGGCGAAGCGGGAGAAGGAATTGGAGGCGCAACTGATTCGCGCTCGTGAGGCCGCGGGAGACCAGGAGCAGGCCGGGCTGGCACGCAACGCGCGCGACCTGGAACGCCTGCTCGCTGACCTGCGCGCCATCCGGCCGGCACTCGACCGGCTCGTCGCGGTCGCCAGCCTCGTCGTCAACCGCCTATCGCTCCCGGCTATCTGGCGCGGCCTGCGCGCGTTCTTGGAGGAGTGGCTGCCCAGCCTTGGAGAGGAACCGCACGTTGCCGTGCTGTTGGATGAGGCGCTGCGTCCGGTCTGCGACGATCCGACTTGCAGTGTGCTGGCCGGCGTCGATGCCCTCGAGGTGATCGACGAAACTCTGCGTGCGCTGCGCGTGCTCGGGGAGCGCTTCGGATACCCGGCGATCTACGTCGGGACGGTGCAGGAAGCGGTCGGCCTGCGTTTCCAGGCAGTACGCGTGATCGGGCTGGCTGAAGGCAGCTTGCCGTCCGCTCCACGCGAGGATCCTGTGCTCCCGGAGCAGCAGCGTGCGCCTTATGCCGGTGGCGCGCTGCTGAGCTCGGCGGACCGTACCTTGGCGCAGCTGCACGCTCTCGATCAGCTCGTTCGGGACGTGGATGGCTCGGTCGTTCTCTCGGCGCCACGCTTCAGCGTCGAACGGACCGAACGCGAAACGTCCTCCATCTTCATCGAAGCTGCGGCCGCGCTCGGTCGGCCGGACCGTCGAACGAAGAAGGCCGAGAGCGTGATTCCGAACGCCAACGCGTTGCGACGTGACGCGTTCGAACCGGCCCGCGCCGAGATGGCCAGGTTTCGAATCGAGACGCCGCTGTCAGCTGCCGCCTGGCAGGATTGTGTTGCGGCGCGCCGGCGGGAAGTGCCCGCTGCGTGGCGGGGCGCTCCTGCGCTGGACCTCGAGCGGATTCGCGCTCTGACCTCGTCGGAGGTTGCAACCCCGCTCGACGGCGCCATCGGCGCCGACGTTGCTACGCCGGCGATGCCCGGCCTCACGCCTGAGACACCGATTTCCGCCTCACGCCTGCGCCGACTCCTGGAGTGTCCGCATCACTTTGTGTTCGAGGACGTTCTCCGGTGGCAAGAGCCGGCAGCGCCGCCGTCGCTGCGCGAGATTGACCCGCTGCCCTACGGCGGCCTCTTACATCGCGTCGCGGAGGATTTCTTTCGAGCGCACGGCGCGGAATTCGGTCAGCGACAGGGGACCCTTCCGCAGTGGCTTGAGAGGGCGGACGCGTTCGTGGAACGGGCGTTTCACGAGTTCTGCGCTGCGTATCCCTTGATTGGGGAGGCCGTGCGTGGGCAGCAACGACAGCGCCTGCGCCGAGATTTCCGGACCTTCCTGGAGTACGACTGGAACCAGGGGCAGCCGCGGACGTTCGTGGCCGTCGAGCGTCCGTTCGGCCGCCCGGATCCCGTTCGCCTGTCCATCGGAGACGTGGCGCTGTACCTGCGCGGTTTCATCGACCGGATTGATATCGAGGGCGAGAAAACACTGGTGCGTGATCTCAAGAGCGGTCGAGCGCATCCGCGCCAGGGGAAGGAGTCGGACCCCGATCCCGTGCGTGACGTGCAGATCGCCGTCTACGGCACGGTCGTGCGACAACTGGCGGCGGAGTGGAACCTTCCTGCAACCGTGGCCGCCGCATACGCGTACACCGATTGGCGCGAGGACCCCGAACGGGAATTCCGGGAGGACTTTTCGACCATCGAAGCGGCTGCGCAGCGATGGCTCGGTACCGCCGGCCATTTGCTGGCGGGACGCTTGTTTCCCCGAACCCCAAACGCTGACGACTGCCGGTTCTGCCCCTTCCGCCCGGTGTGCGGCCCCCGTGCGTACGAGCGTGCCGCTCGCCTGCTGGAAGGTGCACCGGCCACGCTCGCCGATTTCCGCTCCCTCAAGGAACAAGCATGATCGCACGCAGAGGGGAGTCGCGGCCGCCCGTTGCCGACCAGGCTGAACGCGATGCAGCCGTTGCGGAGCGGCAGCGCAACGTGCTGATCGATGCGGGCGCGGGGACAGGTAAAACGTCGATCCTCGTGGATCGGCTGATCAATATGGTTGCACCGCACGATGGTCTGCCGCCCATTCCCATCAGCCGGATTGCCGCGGTGACCTTTACCCGCCGTGCCGGCGGGGAGCTGCGGCTGCGGATCCGCGAGAGCCTGTTGCGTGCCTTATCCGCTCCGGGGCTCGCCACCAACCGGAAGACCGCTCTGCACGACGCGCTCTCCGGGCTGGAGACCGCCTATGTCGGCACGATCCACAGCTTCGCCGATCGACTGCTGCGGCTGCTCCCCGTCGATGTGCAGCTCAGTCCCGGCTACGAGATCGTCGACGATGAAGAGGAGCTGATTCGTGAGACCTTCACGCTGTTCCTCGATGCTTGCGAGACTGGACAACTGGAAGAGGCGCTAGCAGGAGCCCCCGAAGCGGCGCGAGCTGCGGAAGCAATGGAGACGGTCTCGGGCGCTCTGCACGCGGGCGTGCGCGCCGAGCCGACGGAGCGCGAACACTGGACAGAGCACGGGCTGAGCAGCCTGGTCAGCGAATTCATCCGACATCGCGATGTGCCGCCGAGTGAACCCCCGCCCGTCGATGCCGACCTGCCGACGTTTCGCACCTACGCTCGTGAGTTCACCGAGCTCGTAGCACGGCTGGCCGGGGATTCCGCCGGGGTGCGCTGGTTCAAGCGGCTGGCGCGGCGGGTCAAAGGCGTCAGCGACGAGTGTGATCCCATTATCATCTTCCGAGAAGTGGTGGGCGCGCTGTCGGGTAAACCGGCACACGTCAACAAGCGTGACACCTTTGCCGATGACAAGGTCGCCTGGGACGCTTGGAAGGCGTTCGACGGCGATGCGCGCAAGCACCCGGTGCGTGCCCGCCCGCTCCGGGATGATCTCCTGGCGCCCCTGCGGCGCTGGATGGCTTGTCGCCTGGTGCGGCTGTTTCCCGTCGTGGTCGCGCTGTACGAGCGCGTCAAGGCGCGCCACCGGGCGCTCGATAATCTCGACCTGCTCATGAAGCTCCGCAATCTGCTACGCGACAACAAGAAGGCTCGCGCGCAGTATCAATCCCTGTTCGACCACATCTTCATCGACGAGTTCCAGGATACCGACCCGCTGCAGGCGGAGATCGTCGCGTATCTCAGCGAACGGACGGCGCGCGCGAATCGCTGGAGGGACGTGGAGCTCGCTGCTGGCAAGCTCACGCTGGTGGGTGACCCGAAGCAGTCCATCTACCGGTTTCGGCGGGCGGACGTGGCCATGTACGACGAAGTCCGGAGCATCGTGGCAGCGGCCCCGCATCTGAACGTCCGCCTTTCAGTCAACTTCCGCAGCACCCGGTCGTTGGTGACGTGGTACAATGACCGCTTCGAGCACCTCTTGGGAACGCCGGCCGATCCGGCGAAGTTGTTCGACCCGGCTTCCGGCGAGGCGTTTCACCAGCCACTGAAGTGTCATCGAGCGGATGGAGCCGCCTGCTCGCACGTGCACATCCTTCCGTTTGACGATGAGAAAGACCAGAAGGCGGAGAGTTACCGCAGGCTGGAAGGGGAAGTGCTGGCGCACCACTTGCGCTGGCTCGTCGAGGTGCAGCGGTATCCGGTCGTCGATCCGCTCACCGAGGCGCAGCGTCCCGTGCAATACGGTGACATTGCTGTCCTCGCCATTGTCACGACCACACTTGCGCCCTTGTTTCACGAGTTCGATCGGATGGGTGTTCCGTACACGGCCCGGGGAGGCAAGCTGTTCCTTGAAGAGCCGTTACACCGGCAGTTTCTGCTCGGCCTGCGAGCCATCGCCGACCCGGACGACGGTATCGCGCAAGCCGCGTTACTGCGGCCGCCGTTCTTCGCCGTGGATCTCGCCGATCTCGTCCGGCAGCGCGCTCCGGATGGCGCGGCTGACGAGCGTCGAGGACGGGCCCGCGCCGCAGTCGAACTGGTGCGCGCACTCCGCCGCCGGCGCTTCGAGCGGTCGCCGGGTGCCACGGCCAGAGATCTATTGGAGCGGACAGCCTTCGGTCGTGCCGTTGCGCTCGGGTCAAATGGCGCGCAGCGCCTGGAGCGGCTCCGCGAGCTATGCCTCGTCCTGGAGTCGCGAGCGGCGGCGGAGCGGTTGGACTACGACGCCGTGACCGCACGAATGCGCGAGTGGATCGCTACGCCTGTCGAGTTGGACCCACCTCATCCGGTGGGCGCGCGAGCGGTCCAAGTGATGACGGTGCACCAGGCGAAAGGGCTGGAGTTCCCGGTCGTCGTGCTGTGGGACGGACGAGCGCAGCTGGCGAGTCCGCCGGACAAGTCTGCATGGAGCGTCGCTCAAGACGGGCGCGGGTGGGCGCTTGCACTGCACCGTCTCAAATGGGAAGAGCCGGCCGGCGGCGAGCTGAGGGACAAGGAGAAGCGCTACGCGGACGCGGAACGAAAACGCGTCGTCTATGTGCTGGCGACACGTGCCCGCGATCTCCTGGTGATACCGAAGGCGGGCACGCCCGACGCCAAGTTGATCTGTGGGAGGCTGCTCGCCGGGACCGACCCCGGCCTGACCGAGGAGCGTGAGCTGTATCGGGCTGGCAAGGGCGCCACCTGGGCACGCGGTCTTCGGTCCGAGCAAGCGGTGCCCGGGCACGACACCGCCGCGCTGGAAGCGGAGATCGCCACCCGCTGGGGTGAGGCGGCTGCGGAGGCGGCGTGCCCTCGATTTCAGCCCACCGGGATCTCCGGGGGGACCGAGTTGCTTCCGGACGATGCGGAGGGGCAACCAGCTGCAACGAGCCGGCGGCGCGAAGGCCGATACGGCTTCGTCTTCGGTGAGACGGTACACCGCGCCATCGGCCTCGTGATGCGCACCCCATCCCTTTTGCCCGACGCTGCTGTGCGTTCGGTCGCGCAGCGGACGGCGCTGGACAAGCATCTGACCGAGGCCGCTGCCGATGTCGCCCGCGCAACCGAGGCGTTGCGACGGGAGGGGCTGTTGCGGCAGCCCGCTGCCGGCTTGCGGCTCGAGTACCCGGTTGCCGGCTGCGGCGAAGGTGGAAAACTGCTCGTCGGGTACGCCGACCTCGTCTCTGCCACGAGTCATTCCCTGGACGTCATAGACTTCAAGACCGATCAACCGCCCGCGGGCCCGGTGGAGCAGACCTACCCCAATTATGTGGCGCAGGTGCGTGCGTACGGGCAACTCCTGCAGGCTGCGGGTGTTCGTGGCCAGCGCCAGCTCCGGTGCGGGTTGCTGTTCACGGCCGATGGCGAGATTCGTTGGGTTTGACGGCACTGCCCGGAGGCGACCTGACCGAGGCGTTCGGCCAGCCGCACCAAGGCGGTTGCCGTAACCGTGCAGCCGGCCTTGCGCACGTGGTGGCGCCAGCTACTGCCTGACCGTGCGGCGGCTACGAGGGAGCAGGCGCCTTTTCGTGCGACGCGTTGAGTCCAGCTCGCAGCGCCTTTGCCGGAGGGGTTCCCTGTACACACTGGTAAATGTGCACCGCGGCCAGGACGTCGCCCGCGCAGTAACGAGCGACGTCGACGATGCGACCGGCCTGTACGGCCGCCCATACCTGAGACCCGTCCATGTCGTTCTTCGGAGACCGGAAGCCGTAGCCGATGGCGTACGCGGCCATCGGCCAGCGGGGTGCCGCACCGTAGAAGGTCACCACATCCATCAGGTCGAGGTGCAGTGACGGGCGATACCGGTTCTCCAGTGCAGCCTTGCTGAGCAGCTCGCGTCCCTCCGTCACTCGATGTTTAATGGAGCGGTGCACCAGCACCGGGAGATCAAATCCGCGCCCATTGTACGTCACGAGCTGCGCACCGGCGCGCCGGCAGTGCTGGTCGACCACGCCGCCGAAGTTTCGCAGGACCTCGGCCTCTCCGTCGCAGCGGTGCATCTCGCACGGCGTCCGTCCGGTCGCGGCGCTGACCTCGTCTTCGACCTCCACGACGTGGGCTAGATCGCCCGTGTGGAGTGTCCCGTCCAGGCACACCCCGAGTTTCTGCCTGACCACGTCGCACCAGGCGACGCAGATGACACGCGCTAGCGGCGCGCAGAAGGCGCCGTACTGCTCCGCTGTCATCTGCCGGCCCTTGGCGAGTGCGGCGATCGCCCCGCGGTTCTCAGGGGTCAGATCCGCGATCGTTTCAATGTCGAAGACCAGTGCCTGCGCACGGGTAGCGCCTGTCACCATTCCCATGAGCATCGCCTCCAATGGTTTGCTGCCGCTCGATCAGAATCTACGCCCATGAGACCACAAATGCTGGCTGATGGACATGGCTGGCCCGGCTTGACGTGTCGATTCCAAGTTGCCGCGATATTTGCCAAGGTTGGCCATGTGACGTCACACAGGGGATGACACATGACGAGAGTGATCAAGGACCGTACGGCCATTGTGGGAATCGGGCAGACGCGGTTTGCGAAGGGGCTCGAGGACTCGGAGCTGTCGCTCGCCTGTCAAGCAGTCGCAGCCGCGATCGCAGATGCCGGCCTGACACCGGCCGACGTCGATGGCCTAGCGATGTATTCGATGGAGAACGGCCGCGAGGTGGAAATTGCCCGCAACCTGGGCCTGGGCGACATCAGCTTCTTCTGCGAGATTGGCTACGGCGGCGGTGCCGGCTGCGCGACAGTCGGTCACGCGGCCATGGGCGTGGCCACCGGCCAGTGCCGGGTGGCAGTAGCGTGGCGGGCCCGCAAGCGCGCGGCGAAGACCAGCCGCCCTTGGGCCCAAGTAGGCCAACGGATCAGCGGCGCGCCGCAGTGGACCCGCCCGTTCGGCTTGCTGCGGCCGGTCGACGAGATCGCGATGCTCGCGCGGCGCTACATGCATGAGTTCGGCGCCACACGTGACCACCTCGCCAACGTCGCGCTCGCGTTCCGCAAACACGCGAACCGCAACCCCAACGCGACGATGGGGAGCAAGACGCTCACCCGCGAACAGTATATGGCGGCGCGCTGGATCTCCGAACCTCTGTGCCTGTTCGACAATTGCCTCGAAACCGATGGGGCGTTGGCGGTGGTCATTGCATCGGCCGCGCAGGCCAAAGACCTCAAGCACCCGCCCGTTTACATCCACGCCTTTGCGCAGAGCATCCCGCGCCAGCACCAGGTCATGACCAACTACTTCTGCGACGATCCGCTCGTCGGTCCGTCGCACGCTTGCGCGCGGCTTCTGTGGAGCCGGAGCGATTTCACGCCGGCGGACGTCCCGGTGGCACAGCTCTACGACGCGTTCAGCCCCCTGATCCCGCTGTCGCTCGAAGGCTACGGATTCTGCAAGCGGGGGGAGGGAGCCGCGTTCACCAACGACGGCGCCCTCGAGTGGCCCGATGGCCGCTTGCCGACCAATACCTCCGGTGGTGGCATGTCGGAGGCGTACGTCCACGGCTTCAACCTGGTGCTCGAAGGGGTGCGCCAGATGCGGGGCACCTCCACGTGCCAGGTCGGTGATGCCCCATGCTGTTTGGTGACTAGCGGCGAGGGCGTGCCAACCAGCGCCCTCTTGTTGCGGAGGTGAAAGTATGGAGACGGAACTGCTGTTGCCCGACATTGACGATCCGAACTTCCAGGCGTTCTGGGCTGGCACGGCGCGCGGCGAGCTGCGGATCCAAACGTGCGCCGACTGCCGCCGCAAACGTTTTCCACCGCGCCCCATGTGCTTTGCCTGCAACTCACTGCGTCACGAGTGGGTCCCCGTCGAGGGCCGAGGGACGATCTGGTCGTTCGTCGTGCCGCACCCGCCCCTGCTGCCAGCGTACGCCGCCCTGGCGCCGTACAATGTCATCGTTGTCGCGCTGGCCAGCGAGCCCGGCCTGCGTGTGGTGGGCAATCTGGTTGCAGGGGTTGGCGGTCGTATCAACCAGATCGACCCGGCGACGATCCGGATCGGCGAACCCGTGCGCGTGGTGTTCGAGCAGATCGGCGGCGTCTTCTTACCACGCTGGGTGCGTGCGTGAACTACAGGGGTTGCGGGCGCAGTTGTGTCATCCGCTTACACTGGCCCTGTCCCGGAGGGCGAGGGAAAGCCCCTGTGTCTCCCGTTCGCGCGGGGAGAACGGAAGGGGAGTTGGCCGGCAGCGCTGATCCATGGGCGTCCGCCGCTTTGAGACAAGTGCAGCGCCACGCCAGCGAGACCGCCCGCGCGGCGCTGCTACGGAAGGAATTGGCTGAGGGGGGTTCAGCCAACGCTACGCTACCGCGTTCGGCGCGGCGTGCAAGGGCTTTTGCTATGAAAAAAAGTCACGTTACGCATTAGAATCGTAAACGAATGACGCCGGACGAATCCATGCCACCAGGTTCCCGGGGGACCACACCATCCCTGTCGCGCCGGTTGCCTCTTCGAGCCGTAGCGGGCACCATGGTGTACCCATGTGCCGCGATCGCAGGGTGTGAGCGGCGCGGTATCACGTGGAGAGGAGGTACCAATCGTGATCGTCGTAACGAACCGTATTCCCGTGGCCCCGGGTCAGGAAGCCGCCTTCGAGGATCGCTTCCGGCATCGCGCCCACCTCATCGACCGTTCGCCCGGGTTCATCAAGAATCAAGTGCTCCGGCCTGTTCAGCGCCGGTTCAACCATCAGACAAACGCGTGGGAAGAAACAGCCGAGCCGGGTTACTACCTCGTGCAAACTCACTGGGAAGACGAACAGGCGTTCTGGGATTGGACGAAAAGTGAAGCGTTCCGCGCCGCACACAGCGACCGGCCGCCGGCGGAGATGTTTGCGGGCCCGAACGTGCTGGAAATTCACGAGGTGATTCTCAGCACGGAACGGCGCGACGCGCCGGAAGGGTAGGGCGCTCCGCGGGCACCGCCCCGGGAGTACGGCGCGCCGTGGCCGGTGGATACCCCGCGCTCGATGGTGTAGATCCTGAGTACCGGTCGTATGAAGATTGAGCCGTTCCATATTCACGTCCCGGACGCTGTCATCGCGGACCTGCAAGCGCGACTGCGCCGGACCCGCTGGCCCGATCAAATCGCGGATTCTGGTTGGACCTACGGGACCGATGTCGCGTACATGCGGGAACTCGTGCAGTACTGGCTCGATGACTTCGACTGGCGGGCGCAAGAGGCGGCCTTGAACCGGTTTGCCCACTTTCGAACCGAGGTCGATGGTTTTGGGTTGCACTACATTCACGAGCACGGCCGCGGTGCCGCGCCTCTGCCGCTGCTGATTAGTCACGGCTGGCCGGGCTCCTTCGTCGAGTTCACCGACATCATCGGGCCCCTCACCGACCCGGCGGCGCATGGCGGTGACCCCGCCGATGCTTTCGACCTTGTGATCCCGTCGCTGCCCGGTTACGGGTTTTCCGACCGCCCCGCCATGCCCGGCATGGACGTGACGCGTGTTGCCGCCCTGCTCGCAGGGCTCATGGACGGCTTGGGGTACCGCCGCTTCGGCGCCCAGGGCGGTGACTGGGGTGCGGCAATCGCGACCGCGCTGGGCGCTGCCTTCGGGGACCGGGTGTGCGGGATCCACCTCAACATGCTGATCGCTGCGCGGCCCGGTGGGCGTGATCCGGCGACGCTCTCAGACGAGGAGCGCGGGGTGCTTGACCGGTTCAGCCGCTTTCGCAAGGAGGAAACCGCGTACATGCAAATCCAGGGCACCAAGCCGCAAACGTTGGGGTACGCGTTGAACGATTCCCCTGCCGGCTTGGCTGCGTGGATCGTCGAGAAGTTTCGCAGCTGGAGCGACTGCGGCGGTGACATCGAGCGGCGTTTCACCAAGGATCGCCTGCTCACGAACATCATGCTGTACTGGGTTACTGAAACTATCAACTCCTCGATTCGGCTCTATTACGAGACCATGCACAACCCGGCTTTGGGCGGCGGGCTGGAAGGCGACCTGGACGCTGCCTTCCAGGTTGCAGTGCCCACAGGCGCTGCTATTTTCCCCCAAGAGATCTTTACACCGCCGCGTGCCTGGGCGGAACGGACCTACCATATTACCCGCTGGACAGAGATGCCTGCAGGGGGCCACTTCGCTGCCATGGAAGAACCCGCCGCCCTGGTGGAGGACATCCGAGCCTTTTTCCGCCCGCTGCGTGCGCTTGGTTGAGACGGTGTGTCAGACTGCGAGCGTCAGACATCCGATGGCGGCAGGGTACCGGTGTGCAAAGGCCACCTTCAGGAAGGCCCTGGCGGCTCGCCACTGGCCACGGGTTTCCCGTGCTGCAGGGGAGCGATGAGTCTACACCCCCAAGTACACAGGCTCCTCGAGCAGTTCACCGCGATGGGGGCGCCGCCCCTCAATACGCTCTCGCCGCCGGACGCTCGGCGGGCTGCAGCGGCGTTGGCAAGCCTGCACGGCGCAGGGGAGCCAGTCGCCAAGGTCGAAGATGGAACCATCACCGGTCCGGCAGGCCAGCTGCCTGTGCGCATCTATACTCCCGCGGGCAACGGTCCGTTTCCGGCGCTGCTCTACTTCCACGGTGGCGGCTGGGTGATTGGCGACCTCGATACGATGGACGGTCCGTGCCGTGTTCTCACAAACGCGGCCGGCTGTGTCGTGGTGTCTGTGGGCTACCGTCTGGCCCCCGAGCACAAGTTTCCCGCTGCCATGGAGGACGCAGTGGCTGCAACGCAATGGGTGACGGCGCACGCTGGAAGCCTCAACGCCGACCCCGCCCGCGTCGCCGTTGGCGGTGATAGTGCGGGCGCCAATCTCGCCGCCGCGGTGGCGCTTGCGACACGGGACCGTGGGGAACTGCCACTAGCCTACCAACTCCTGGTGTACCCGGTGACGGACGCCGCGTGCGATACGGCTTCCTATCGCGAGAACGCGGACGGTTACTTGCTGACAAAGGACATGATGCTCTGGTTCTGGCACCACTACCTGCGGAGCGATGCCGACCGGTGCGATCCGCGCGCCTCGCCCTTGCGTGCCCGCAGCCTTCGCGGGCTGCCGCCGGCGCTGGTGATCACGGCCGAGTTTGATCCGCTGCGCGATGAAGGGGAGGCCTATGCGGCACGATTGCGTGACGCGGGAGTTTTCGTCCAGCACACGCGCTACGACGGCATGATCCATGGCTTCTTCGGTATGGCGTCGGTTCTCGATACGGCGAGAGCGGCTCTGGCCGAGGCTGCCTTGGCCTTGCGATCCGCCTTTGCCCGTTGATAATAGCGCAGCTGCGCTGGAATCCGTGATGACTCGAGACAGACAATGCCGCGCTTAGCAGAGCGAGACTGCGTGCCGTGCAAAGGGGGCACGCCGCCGCTGACTGCGGAGGAAACAGAGCCCCTGATCGCGCAGCTCGACGCGTGGAACAGAGTCGACAATCACCATCTGGAGAAGCGCTACAAACTCAAGAATTTCGCGCAAGCGCTCGAGCTCGTGAACCGTATCGGTGCCGTTGCCGAGCAGCAGAATCACCACCCGGATATTACGCTCGCGTGGGGAAGGGTGGAAATCAAGATCTGGACCCACAAGGTCAACGGCCTCACGGAAAGCGATTTCATCTTTGCAGCCAAATGTGACGCGGCGCATGCGGGCATGGTAAGCTCGCTGCAGTCGGCGTGAGGCGCCATGTTCTGCCGCTCCGGCGGTGACCGCACCCGGGAATGGACGGTCAGGCCGGCATCACGTTGGGGTGACGCAAGGTCTGTGGCGAAGCGGCGCAGCACGCAAGGCGTCCCGCCTATGCCAGTCCGTAAACGCCGGCGACGTTCTCGCCGAGCAGCTTCTGACGCGCTCCAGCGTCCAAAGCACCCGCCAGCTGGTGGAGCTCCTTCATGTAATCCGGGCCGTGGTCGCTGTGGGGAAAATCGGAGGCCCACAGGAAGCGGTCGGGACCGACGTAGTTGATGATGGGAGGCAGCGCGCGCTCGTCGGGATCACACGCCACCCAGCACTGCCGGCGTACGTACGTGCTCGGACACTCGCGCAGCGGCATGGTGACGCGCAGCGGGCCCTTGTAGAAAGCGTCCATCCGATCGAGCCAGAAACCCAGCCAGCCAGCGCCTGCCTCCAGGATGACCAGCTTGAGCCGTGGAAACCGGTCGAAGGTCGCGAAGAGGAAGAAGGTGGCGAACGCTTGCTGCACTGCCTGCGTGAACATGAGCTGCAGGTACCAGATTCCTTGCAACACCCCTTCGGGCCAGGTGAGCCCCGCGAAGCGATGGTGCACGCTGCGGGCGGTGGGATCGATGCCAGTGTGGATGGCGACCGGGACGGCGAGCTCTTCGGCGGCAGCCCACAGTGGATCGTGTGCCGGGTGCCCGTGCGGGAGGCCGCTCAGCGTAAACGGCAGAACGAACGCGCCGCGTGCCCCGGCCCGCACCGCACGGCGCAGCTCCGCCACCGCGCCGCCGACATCCCCGAGTGAGAGGTGCGCGATGGGGACCAGGCGCCCGTGGCTGCCGGCACAGAACTCTTCGATCCAGCGGTTGTACGCGCGACAGTGCGCGAGCGCGTAGCCGGCATCTGTGACCTCGGCCTCCCACTGCAGGCCGAGGCTGGGGTAGAGCAGCGCGTGCGAGATTCCCTCCCGATCCAACAGAGCGAGCCGCGCCGTGGGGTCGGTGGCCGCCGCCGGCGCGTTCTCCACATACCGGCCCGAAAGCGTCGCAGTGGCCAGCTCCTCGAGCGTCTTGCCCATACCGCCGAAGCCACCGAGCATCTGCGAAGTCGTGAGCTGCGCCGGTCGCCGGTCGATTTCCAGCACGTCTTGCCCGTCCGCACCGCGCCGGACACGGATGGCGCGTGCCCGGTACGCCGGCTCCACGTACCGCTCCCACATGTCGGGCGGCTCCAGCACGTGCCCGTCTGCATCGATGACTCGCTCCATTGTGTACGTCGTGGCCGTGCCCCCCTCCTTCCAGTGCAGATGGGACGGTACGGCCGGACCACGACAACTTGTATAACGGCTCGACGGACCTGTCCACTGACCACCGTCGGGCGAGGTATCACCAAACCGTCATCCGCCCGTAACCAAATTGCCATATTCGTTTCGTATGCTGCTCGGCACTATGGATAACCCGCCTGCAGGTGGTGGCGTTTGCCGGCCAGGGGCCGAAGTCGGTGCGGGGGAGGCGGCTTTGCAGCACGGCGGCAAACGAGTAGAATTCGATGCGACGGACCCAGCAATGGACGCACGCCTGCATACCGACCGGCACTATGAAGAGCAACTGAAATCGCTGCACCATGGAATTCTCGAAATGGGCGGACTGGTGGAGAAGCAGATCGTCAATGCGATCGCAGCGCTGGTGCGGCGGGATTCCGAACTGGCGCGCGACACCATCGGGCGGGATCACACGGTCAATCGGATGGACGTGGAAATCGACGAGCTATGCATTCGGCTTCTGGCTCTCCATCAGCCAGCGGCACGCGACCTGCGTCTGATCACCACTGCTCTCAAGATCACAACCGATCTCGAACGGATCGGCGACATGGCGGAGAACATCTGCGAACGTGCGCTCGAGCTGAACGAGGAGCCGCAGCTGAAGCCGTTCATCGACATTCCCCGCATGGCCGATATCGCCCAGCGCATGCTCCGCCACAGCCTCGATGCGTTCGTGCACGAAGATACGGAGCTGGCGCTCAAGGTGTGCGCCGAAGATGACACGATCGATGCCTTCACCAATCAACTCTTCCGCGAATTGCTCTCGTACATGGCGGAGAATCCACGCACGGTGACGCGCGCGACCCGCTTGCTGTTCGTGTCCAAGTACCTGGAGCGCATCGCCGATCACGCGACCAACATTGCCGAGATGGTGGTGTTCATGGTGAAGGGCAAGAGCATCCGCCACCTCGACCATCTCCCGGCAAGCGTGTAAGTCCGTTCCTCATGCCCATGACAGCCGATGCCTCCGGCTCGGAGAAACCGAGCCGGAAAATCCTTGTCGTTGAAGATGACAAGGATATCCGGGAGCTGCTCCGTTACAACCTCCAGCAGGACGGTTTTCAGGTCGTCGAGACGGGCGACGGCGATGCGGTGCTGGACCTGGTTCGCACGCAGCGGCCAGCGCTGGTTCTGCTGGATCTCATGCTCCCGGGCATGCCGGGCCTCGATATCTGCCGCGCGTTGCGGCTGGACCCGCAGACTGCTGCACTGCCGATCGTGGTGCTGACGGCGAAGGCCGCCGAGATCGATCGAGTCATCGGACTCGAGACGGGTGCGGACGACTACGTGACGAAACCGTTCAGTCCGCGCGAGCTGAGTGCACGGATCCGAGCCGTGCTGCGGCGGACCCAGGGGGCGGAGGCGGGCCCGACCCATGACGTGTACGAAAAGGGCCGCCTGCGGATCGACTTCGATACGTACGAGGTGTTTCTGGACGGGGACAAGGTGCCTCTGAGTCTGCGTGAGTTCGAGCTGCTGCGCTTCTTCGTGCGGTCTCCCAATCGCGCCTACGATCGGTTGCAGATTCTGGACCTGGTGTGGGGGCAAGATACCTATGTCGAACCACGCACAGTGGATGTGCACGTCCGCCGGCTGCGCCAGCGGATCGAGCGCGACGACGCCAATCCTGAGCTGATTCGCACCGTGCGCGGGGTCGGCTACAGGTTCAACGATCGTGCGCTGGAATCCTAGACTCTTTCTGCTGTTTTTTTCGCCGTATCTCCTGGCGGTTGTGGCTGCCGTCTTGGCGGTGGTGCTCTACGCCGATCGGGCGCTGGAACAGCACCATCTGCACACGCTCGCCGATGAGGTCTTGCGCGAGGCGCAGCTGGCGGCGAACGCCCTACCGTGGGGTGCCCGCGGTGCCGAGTTTGATCGGAGCTGCCGGCAGCTGGCGCCTGACCCCTCGGTGCGGATTACGGTCATCGAGTCGGATGGAACCGTCCTCTGCGATTCGCAGGCGGTCTCGAGCCGGATGGAAAACCACCTGCGCCGGCCTGAGGTGCAGCAGGCGCTGCAACGCGGCACTGGCCAGAACGTCCGGCGCAGCGTGACGACCGGGCAGCAGCTCTTCTACCGCGCCTACGTCCAGCGCGCCGGGGGCCGGCAACGGATTGTACGGTTGGCAGTGCCGCTCGCAACCGTCACCACAGTGCAACGCCGCATACGCTCCATTCTGCTGGTATCGTTGCTCCTGGCCGCGGCCGTGGCGTTCTGGCCGGCGGCGTGGTTTTCGCAGTGGGTCTCCCGCCGCATCGACGGGATGGTGCAGTTCTCCCGGGCAGTTGCCGCCGACCAAGAGCCCCCCCCGCTGACACCGCGGCGGCGTGATGAGCTGGGTCGCTTGGAAGGCAACCTCGCCGCGATGGGGCAGGCCGTGCGCGTCCGGCTCCGCACGACACGCGAAGAGGAACACAAACTGCGCGCCGTGCTGGCAGGCATGGTCGAGGGAGTGCTCGTGATCAGCCAACGAGGTGAACTCGTGCTGCTCAACGATCGCGCGCGGGAGATCTTCGGACTCGATCCCGCGCACGACTACACGCACCGTCCGGTGGTCGAGATCTGCCGCGATCCGGAGCTGCAGCAGCTCGTGCGCGATACGATCCAGGCGCCGGCCGCACCCTTGACGCGCGAATTGTCGATTGCTGGCGAGGCCTCACGGGTGTTGGCGGTCAACGTGGCGCCGGTGCGCGGTGACAGCGGCCCGCTGGGCTCTGTGCTGGTCTTTCACGAGATCACGAAGCTGAAGAGGCTGGAAGCGGTTAGACGTGACTTCGTGGCCAACGTGTCACACGAGCTGCGCACGCCGCTGACAGCGATTCGTGGGTACGCGGAAACACTCCTGGGTGGGGCGCTCGACGATGTGCGTCATACCCGCAAGTTTCTCGGCGTGATCGCGCGCAACGCCGATCGGCTTACGCGCCTGATCGACGATTTGTTGGCCCTGTCGGACCTCGAGCTCGGCCGCCTCGGCCTGCAGCGGGCGCCCGTGGCGGTGCGGCCTGCAGTCGAGGCGGCGTGCGACCTTGTCGCAGACAAGGCGGGCCGCAGCGGGGTCACGCTGCGGCATGAGGAACCGCGCGAGATCCCACCGATCGACGGCGATAGCGATCGCGTCCAGCAGGTGCTGGTGAACCTGATCGACAATGCCGTGAAGTACACCCCGAACGGTGGCGCGGTAAGCGTCACGGCGCGTTATCTTCCGAACGGGAGACAGGGAGACCCGAGGCCACGCGTCCGTTCCGGACACGGCGGCGGGTATGTCGAGCTGACCGTATCGGATACGGGCATCGGTATCCCGTCGCACGAACTGCCGCGTTTGACGGAGCGCTTCTATCGGGTCGACAAGGCCCGCTCGCGCGAGCTCGGCGGTACGGGCCTCGGCCTCGCCATTGTCAAGCACATCATGCAGGCACACGACGGCTGGATGCGCATCGACAGCGAGCTCGGCAAGGGAACGACTGTCCGAGTGGCCTTTCCGGTCGCCGAGCGGACCGCACCTCCTGCAGGGCCGGTGGTGGTGTGAGCTCCTACCACAACTGGGCGAGCAGGAGGTAAATGGCGGCTGCCATCAGCGCCGTGCCGGGAATGGTCAGAATCCAGGCCCAGACCACCGTGCGGGCCACGCCCCAGCGCACCGCGGCAAGTCGCCGGCTGGCGCCGACGCCGACGATGGCGCCGGTGATGGTGTGGGTGGTGCTGACCGGGATGCCCGCCGCCGCCGCGCCGATGAGCGTGCATGCTCCTGCCGTCTCAGCGCAGAAGCCCCCGATGGGCTGCAGCTTTGTGATTCGCATCCCCATCGTCTTGACGATCCGCCACCCGCCGAGGGTTGTGCCGAGGGCGATGGCCGCATGGCACACCAAGATCACCCACGCCGGGACATAGAACGTTGAACCGAGATAGCCACTGCTGAACAGCAGTACCGCGATGATGCCCATGGTTTTCTGGGCGTCGTTGGTGCCATGTCCCAGGCTGTACAGCGCGGCCGACACCAACTGTAGCCGGCGAAACGTGCCATCGACGCGCGCCGGCGTGCTCCGCCGCACCATGAACGTCACCCCGGTCATCGACACCAGGCCCAGAAGCAGCCCGAGGGCGGGCGACACGAAAACGAACAGGAGTACCTTCGTGAGGCCACCGACGACGACCACGCCCGGACCGGCCGCGGCAACACCCGCGCCAGCGAACCCGGCGATCAGGGCGTGCGAGGAGCTCGTGGGTAATCCGTAGAGCCAGGTCAGCACATCCCAGATGATGGCTGCGGCCAAGCCCGCAAAAACGACGGCGTTGCTGGCGGCCTGCGGGTCGATGATGCCCTTGCCGACGGTGCTCGCCACGCTCACGCCAAAGCCGAACGCCGCCACGAAGTTGAAAAATGCCGCCCACGCCACGGCCTGGCGCGGGCTCAAGACGCGGGTCGATACAACCGTGGCAACCGAATTGGCCGCGTCATGGAAGCCATTCATGAAATCGAAGGCCAACGCCACCGCAATGAGAAACACCACCACCAGCATCCTCACCCCTCCAGCGATTGCCACACGTGTTGCGGCTATGGCACGGGCGGCGGGAACACGGTCATGCGTATTCGAGCGCGACGCCCTCAACGACGTTGGCGATGTCCTCGCACCGGTCGATGGCGTCTTCGAGAAACTCGTAAATGTCCTTCCACTTGATCACCATCAACGGCTCCTTATTCCCCTCGAAGAGCCGCGCCACGGCCCGACGGAGCAGGGTATCCCCCTCGTTCTCGTAGCTGTTGATTTCCATGCATACCTGCAAGATCGCGTCGCGGTTCTTCAAGTCCCGCAGCCCGTGCATCGCTCGGCTCACCTCGCTGACCGCGTGCACCAGCACGCCGGCGATATCGCAGGCATCGCGGTCCGCCGTGTCGATGCCATACAGCCACACGCGTTCCGAGGTTGCGTCGATCAGATCGAGGACATCGTCGAGGCGGGAGATCAGCCGGTGGATATCGCCGCGGTCGATCGGGGTGACGAAAGTACGATGCAGCATCTCCACTGCTCGATGTGTGATCGTGTCCCCTTCATGCTCCAACGCCTTGATGCGGCGTGCCTGATCGGCCACACTGGCGGGGTTCTGCAGCATGGCCTGCAACAGCCGCGCCGCCTCGACGGTCTTTTCCGCGTGCCGCTCGAACAGCTCGAAGAAGGCCTTCCCCTCGCTGGGGAATAAACGTGCAAACATGCGACGCGATACTACCGGTCAACCCGCCGCCGCTGCAAGCGGGCAAGCGGCACAGCGTCAGTGATGCCCTGGAAGCCGACACGGCGCACGACACCGGCTGCCGCCGATGGCTCCGAGCACGCGTATGAGAATTGGGGGCCGCCGCAGGCGGCCGGAGAGGTGCGCTTTAAGCGAGCGCGCGCTTCGGCTTGGTAATCACCACCACCTCCTGCCCATTCACCCGCAGCGTACGACGATCCGCCGGCGTCTGCCGGCCGCCTTGCTTGCGCGCTCGCGCTTCACGCCACTTGCGCAGCTCCTTCTCCAGGTTGCTCTTGTTGAGCATACGACCTCCTTGCCTCCTCAAATCGCGGGGCTCCTCAGCCTCCAACAAACGCCTCCATCGACTTCGCGCGGCTCGGGTGGCGCAGCTTGCGCAGCGCCTTCGCTTCGATCTGGCGGATGCGCTCGCGCGTCACCGCGAAGCGTTGGCCCACTTCCTCGAGCGTGTAATCGGATTTCTCGCCGATGCCGAAACGCATCCGCAGGATCTGTTCCTCACGCGGCGTGAGCGTCGCCAGCACCTTGCGCGTCTGCTCCTCGAGGCTCGTATACACGGCGGCATCCGAGGGTGACACCGTCTGCCGATCCTCGACGAAATCACCCAGGGAGCTCTCTTCCTCGTCGCCGATCGGCGTCTCGAGGGATACCGGCTCTTTGACGATGCGCAGCACCTTGCGGACCTTGTCGAGAGGCATTTCCATCTTCGCCGCGATCTCTTCCGGCGATGGTTCACGGCCAAGCTGCTGCACCAGATAGCGGGAGGAGCGCACCACCTTGTTGATGGTTTCAATCATGTGGACCGGGATGCGGATCGTGCGGGCCTGGTCGGCGATGGCGCGGCTCACCGACTGCCGGATCCACCAGGTTGCGTACGTGGAAAACTTGTACCCGCGCTGGTACTCGAATTTCTCGACTGCGCGCATGAGGCCGATGTTGCCTTCCTGCACCAGATCGAGGAAGCCGAGGCCACGGTTCGTGTAGCGCTTGGCGATGCTGACAACGAGTCGCAGATTGGCCTCGATCAGCTTCTTCTTGCCGTCCTGGGCCTTCGCTTCGCCCGTGCGAATGATCCGCAAGGCGCGGGTCAGTGCCGGGTAGTCCATCCCGACTTCGCGTTCGGCTTCGGCGACCTTCTTGCGCGCCGCGCGCACGTCATCAACCAGCCGCCGTGCTTCTTCGACCCCGAGCCGCAGGCGCCGGCTGGCATTCGCGGCGGCGCGCGAGTCGTCGGAGCGCACCTTGCCGCCCACTCGCAGAATTTCGCTCGCCGAACGGCCGCTTCGCCGTTCGCAGCGCGCAATGATATGTTGTTGCTGCGCGATGAAGCGGGCGGCCAGCTTCAACTTTTCGACGATGACGCCGATGTGACGGCGGCCGATATCCAGTTGCTCGAGTAACTTCGTGATGCGACGGTTCAGCACGAGCAGCCGGCGTTCCGCGCGCCGCGCAGTGCGTGGATGACTGCGGCGCTGCCGGCTCGCCTCGTCGGCCGCACGGCGCTCATCGACGGCGCGGCGCAGGCGCTCCAGTTGCTTCAAAACGGCCCCGTCAGGCGCCTTTTCACCGGGCGCAAGCGCTTGAGTGTCCTCTTCCTCGGTCTCTTCGTCCAGCAACTCACGTTCCGAGATCTCGCCGGCTTTGATGCGGTCCGCGAGCTCGATCAGGTACGTGAGGGTAAACGGCAACACGAGGACTTCGTGCCGGACGTCGTGTTCCCCCGCCTCGATCTGTTTGGCAATCTCGACTTCCTGTTCGCGCGTCAGCAGAGAGACGGCTCCCATCTCCTGCAGATACATCCTCACGGGATCAGAGGTGTCCTCGCCAAACGTCTTTTCCGCGCGCTCCTCCTCCACCCACTCCTCCTTTTCTTCTTCCTTGGCGATCGTGGGCTCGGGGACGGTGTCAGCGGATTCGACGTCGATCTCACCGAGCATCGAGATCGCGCCCTCGATCTCATCGGAGGGGGCTGCGTCGTGCGGCAATGCGTCAGCGATTTCGTCGAACCGGGCAACTGCCGGTACGTTCGTTTTCGGGGACTTCTTCGCTCGTTCGCGCTTTTTCTGCATGCCTCTCGCTCCGTTGGGAGCCTCTACTGCGTCGAACGCAGCAGCCAGGGGTGGAGGGCGGGTTGGCTTAGACGGCTCCTCGAAGCTGCGCACTTCTGAGGCCTACACACAACTTATGCCTGGTCACATTCGCCTTGGTGACACGACAGCTCTTTGGGGTCTCGGCGTTGCACCCGGAAGTGCCTTCGATGGCAGGATCACTCACCCTGGAACGAATCTTACGCTTATAATCCATTTAAGCAGGTTGCCGTTGGGAGTCAAGGCCTCTTGTCGCATCAGCCGGTAGCCGCACAAGCCAAGCGTTCCCCGATCGCCGTCCTCGTTACCCATGCGTTCCACCCACTCGCCGCACATTCAACCGAGTGCCGGAGCAATAACCGGACCACGCAGCCCCTCCTGCGCCCTCTTTCTGCGCTTTTCAGCCCGTCCCTGCCTGGATGCGTGTGAGGATACCGGCTGGCAAGAGGCATTTGCACGCGGCGTGCCCGGTGCCGCAAATCACGTCACTGGCCGCCACGGTTCGGCTCCGGTGGCTTGCCGCGCTGCTCGGCGGGGGCGGCGAACTGGCGCAGGCCTTCCGCGAGCTGGCGCAGGCGTCTCGCGGCACGATGGTGAATCGTTCCTTCCTCGCCGACATGGCCTGCTTTGCAGCCAGTGAGGACCTCGAGACCTTCATCAATGGTGCGCACAGGGTAGAGATGGAACTGGTGGCGCCGGATCGCGTCAATGACTTTCGGCCGCAGCACCAGGCCCGTGATGTTCTGCACTGGCATGGCTACTCCCTGCTTGCCGGTTAGACCGACGGCGGAACAGGTTGCGAAGAAGCCCTCGACTTTCTCGTTGATGCCGCCAATGGGCTGGATCTCACCCCACTGATTGACGCTGCCCGTAACGGCGAGATCCTGGCGCAGCGGCACACCACTCAAGGCTGAAATGATTCCATACAGTTCAGTAGAAGACGCGCTGTCGCCGTCGATGCCCGAGTACGACTGCTCGAACACGACGCTCGCTGACAGGCTGAGCGGAAAATCTTGCGCGTAGGTGCGCCTGAGGTACCCTGCAAGGATGAGCATACCCTTATCGTGCGTGTGACCGCTCAGATGGGCTTCGCGCTCCACATTGATGATTCCCTGGCTGCCCATGGCAACCGCGGCGGTGACGCGGGAGGGCCGCCCGAACTCGTAGCCGCCGATGTTCGCCACGGCCAAGCCGTTGACTTGGCCCACCTTGCTCCCGTCGACGTCAACCAGCAGGACACCATCACGGATGAGTTCTCGCACCTTCTCTTCAACGCGGTTGAGGCGGAAGATGCGCTGCTCCAACGCCCGCTCGACGTGGCTGGCGTCGACTTCCGCCCCGCCGTCCTTGCGGCACCAGAATGCCGCTTCGCGCATGACGTCGGCCAGCTCGTCCCATTGGCTCGGCAACTTGCGCCGGTCGCCCACCGACCGGGCGCCGAACTCCAGCAGCCGTGCAACCGCGGCGGCGCGAAACGCCGGCAGTTGCTCGTCACGAACGATGCGCGCCACCTGCACGACGAAGCTCCGGCGCGCGTCCGTGCCGTCGACCTCGAAGCCGAAGTCGGCGCGGACCTTGAAAATGGCGCGGAATTCCTCGTCGAGGAAATAGAGCAGCTGAAACGGCTCGGTTGGCCCGGTCAACACCACCCGTGTCGAGATCCGCATCGGCTCGGGCTTCAACGTGGTGGTGGCGAACAACGCGAACGGGTCGTACGCTTCGATTTCCAGCTCTTCGCTCTTCAGGCACCGTTTGAGCGCGCGCCACACCAGCGGCTCCGACAGCGCGTCAAGCAGGTTGATGATCACGCAGCCGCCGTGGGCACGCAGCAGCGAGCCGGCTTTGATGCGTGTGAAGTTGGTGACCAGCTTGCCGAACGGATCGACCATCCGTTCCACTGCACCGAACAGGTTCTTGTAGGTGGGTGACGATTCGACAATGATCGGCGCTCCTGCAGTTGCGCTGTTGTCGACCAGCACGTTGACCGCATAGTCCACCAGGCCGTCCGGGGGGCCGCCGGCGAACGGAGCGGGAAACGAAAACGGCATCGGCTGCTGCGGCTGCTCGCGGAATGCATCGACGTTGTCGAGCATGTGCTCGCGGACCTCAGCTAGGTAGTGCTGCACCTCGGGATTGTCGTAACGCTGACTGATCTCCTCGATCAGCGGCGTGATGACGTCCGCAGCGACCCGCCGCTCCGCTTCCTTCACCTCGTGGCCCAATCGCCGCCCGAGGGCCTGCTGCCGGCGCAGCATCGTCTTGACCTCGCGTGACAGTTCCCGTTCACGACGGCGCAGGTCGTTCTGTTCCTCCTCGCTCAGCTTCTGGAACTCCTCGGGCTCCATCGGTTTGTCGCCTTTGAGGGGAATGAAGAAGATGCCGCTCTGCGGGTGGAACTGGACGACGAAGCCCTTCTCGGCCGCTCGCTGCCGCAACTCCTTAGCGATCGTCTCACCCTCATGGCCGTACCGTTCCGAGAGCTGCTCCTTTTCTTCTTCGAATGTCTCCTGGCGAAACGTTTCAGGGAGCAACCGCTTGAGGTCCTTGACGAGTTCCTGCATGTCGCGGCGCAACTGCCGGCCTTGGCCGGCAGGGAGGTAGAAGGCGCGTGGCCGGTCGCGGTTCTGGAAGTTCTGTACGAGCACGCGATCGCCGGGCCGGGGGAGATTGCTGGTCAGGTCGCTCAGCAACGCCGCCAGCGTCTGTTCGCGGTGCGTGCCGCCCAGACCGCACACGTAGATGTTGAAGCCGGCGTGCGTCACACGCAGGCCCAGCTCGAGTGCCGCGAGGGCCCGTTCCTGCCCGATCCAGTCGGGGCTGACGGCCACCTCAGTGGTCGTCTTGAACCCGAGCTCCCCCGCCGGCACCGAGAACGAGGCCTCGTCGGCAGACAGTTCACGCGGGGGCGCGGCAGGCTTTGCTACGTTGGCGTCGAACGGGTTCACACTCACGGTTGTCGCTTGCGGTTCTTGCGGATGTAGATGAACAGCGTGTCACCTTCAATCTTAGCCTCGATATCATCTGGATCGGCGTCGTGCGGGAGTGTCAGGGTCCGGTGCAGCATGGTTTCCTGCTGCGTGCGCGTCCACAACGCCGCCCCACCGCGTTGCGCGTGGGTGCGCCGGCGATGTCCCGTCACCGTGAGCCGCCGCCCCTGCACGTCCACTCTCAGATCAGCGGCGCGCATTCCTTCGACGGGGAGCTCGACGACCCACCGATCCTCTACCTCCCGGAACTCGGCCGGTACCAGCTGGCGCGAGGCCGCGCCCCAAGGGCGCCGCACCAGCTCGTCGAACAGACGGTCGAGCTCGTCAAGGACTGACGGCAACGGCATGAACTTACGGTTACCACTCAGAGCCCGGCATGGCAACGCGCCGTGCCCCTTCACCGTGGGCCGGTCGTGCTGTTGTCCGCAGTTGCGGCACTCCTATGCGCGTGGCATGGTGAGGCTGGCTGGCGCCCGGACTGGCCAAGAGGGTGCCGCGTTTGACGAGAAGCGAGAAGGATGTCGGCCGGTCGACGGCCGAAATTGGACACGAGACACCGATGAAGCCGAGCCGCGGTATTGATCTGTTCAAAGTTGCCGGCATTCAGATCGCGATCGACTACTCCTGGATCGTGATCTTCCTGCTGGTTCTCTGGAGCCTCTCGGCCGGATACTTTCCCCATGAATACCCGGGCTACGTGGGGGCTGAGTACTGGAGCGTCGGTGTCGTCGCCACCCTGCTGTTCTTTGCGTCGGTGGTCATCCATGAGTTGGCGCATTCGCTGGTGGCCAATCGGCTCGGGCAGCCGGTGCGGCGGATCACGCTGTTCATTTTCGGCGGCATGGCCCACCTGTCGCGTGAGCCGAGCAGTGCCGCGGCGGAGTTGAAGATCGCGTCGGTCGGTCCCCTGACCAGCCTCTTGCTCGGCGTGACGTTCTGGCTTCTCAAGATGGCCGTGGAAGCCGTCGGAGTCCGGGTGCTCTGGGTGGCGACGTTCAAGTATCTCGCTTTCATCAACGTCGCCCTGGCGGCGTTCAACTTGCTGCCCGGCTACCCGTTGGACGGCGGCCGGATTCTGCGCGGCCTCTTATGGTACCGCTCGGGCAACATGCGCGCGGCAACGGCACGCGCAGCGGATTGGGGCGCCGGCATTGCCTTCGGGTTGATGGCGCTCGGCGTGCTGGAAATCTTCGGCGGAGCCCTGATTGGGGGGTTGTGGCTGATCTTTATCGGGATGTTTCTGCGCAGCGCGGCCCGGGCGAGTTATCACGGCGTGGTCGTCGAGCAGGCATTGCGCAGTGCCACTGTGCGCGACCTGATGGTCGATGATCCCGTGGTAGTCCCGGCAGACCTGACGGTGGAACAGGCCATCGAAGAGCACTTCCTGCGGCGCGGCTTCGGCGGGTTCCCCGTCGGGCACAACGGCCAGATCGAGGGCCTGGTGTCACTGGCACAGATCAAGGACTGCCCTGCGGGCGCACGCCGGCAGCGCACGGTGCGTGACATCATGCGGCCCGCCGATGACGCGGTGAAGATCGCGGCCTCCGCCTCCGTCTCCGACGCCTTGCGCAGGATGGTGTTATCGGATAGCGGTCGGCTGCTGGTGACGGACGGTGGCCAGGTGGTTGGTCTGATTACACGTTCCGGGATTACTCGCTTCATGCAAGTGAAGACCGAGTTGGAAGAAGAGGAACAATAGGGATGCAAGCCCATCGCTCACGTTCGAGGCTGGACTGTGGCGGAGCCGCTGCTACAGAGAAGCGTTGATGGCCATCTCTGGCGATTCCAAGAGTCCGCACCCGCACGAGGGATTCCTCTCACGCTTGCGTGCCGTGACCGGACAGCCCCTGGAAGCCGCGGACGCCTTCGGCGAGAGTTTCGTACTCGCGCGGCTGGCCGACGCGGTACAGTGGGCGCGGAAGTACTCGTTCTTTCCTTACCCGTTCGTCACCGCCTGCTGCGGCATGGAGTATTTTTCGGCCGCCGGGCCGCGCTTCGACATTGACCGGTTCGGCGCCGCGCTGCCCCGCTTCACGCCGCGCCAGTCGGACCTGCTCATGGTGGTCGGCACCATCACTCACCGCCTCGCCCCCGTGCTGCGGCGTGTCTGGGAGCACATGGCCGAACCGAAGTGGGTGGTTTCCTTCGGAGCATGCACCTCCTCGGGCGGCCCGTATAACAACTACGCCGTCGTCCAGGGCATCGATACGATCATGCCGGTGCATGTGTACATCCCCGGTTGCCCCCCGCGACCCGAAGCAGTGCTCGACGCATTGATCAAACTTCAGCAGCGGGTGCAGGACGAACGAGCCGGCCAACCGTTGCCGGCGGTACATGGCAGCGGCCGCCTGGTCCAGAACTAGCCGGGGATTAGTCCAGATCTCGCGTGTGGTGGAAGACGGCGCTCATGCCCACGATTACGATTGACGGCCAGACCATAGAGGCGCCGCAGGGCACGATGTTGCTGCCGGTCGCCCTCGAAAACGGCATCCATATTCCTCACTACTGCTGGCACCCGAAGCTGTCGGTCGACGGCAACTGTCGGATGTGCCAGGTCGAGGTTGAAGGCAGTCCGAAGCTGGTCGTTTCCTGCAACACCCCGATTCGCGACGGCATGGTGGTGCACACGACGACGCCGAAGGTGCAAAACGCCCGGCGCGGCGTGATGGAACTCTATCTGGTCAACCATCCGCTCGATTGCCCCATCTGCGACAAGGCCGGCGAGTGCCTGTTGCAAGACTACTCGTTTGCGTACGGCAGTCGCCGCTCCCGCTCGCGCGAGCCGCGGCGCAAGCTGCAGAAGCGCAAGGATATCGGGCCCCGCATGCTTCTCGACCAGGAACGCTGCATCCTGTGCCGGCGGTGCGTGCGGTTCTGCCGGGAGATCACCCGAACCAGCGAGTTGGCCGTCTTCAATATGGCGGAGCAGTCGGTCCTCGACATCATGGACGGCACGCCCCTCGCCAACGATTACTCCATCTGCACCGCGGACATCTGCCCCGTCGGCGCCCTTGAAAGTAAAGACTTCCATCACAAGCTGCGGGTGTGGTTCCTGAAGAAGACGGAGAGCGTCTGCCCGCGCTGCGCCAACGGCTGCAACATTACGGTCCAGCATTACCGCAATCGAATCTGGCGTCTGATGCCGCGGCGCAATGACGCAGTCAACGATACCTGGATGTGCGACCACGGGCGCCTCAGCTACGGACCGGTCAACAGCACGGAGCGGCTGCGGGAGCCGTTGCTACGCCGCGACGGCAGGCTCGAGACCAGCGACTGGGGAGAAGCGATCACGGCCGCCGCTTCGGGCCTGCGCAGCGTCGCGCGAGCAACCGGCGGACAGGGCATTGGTGCAGTGGCCTCCCCGCATCTCACCAACGAGGAGAACTTTCGCTTCGCGCAGGTCCTGCGGGCCTTGCGCGCCGTGCACGTCGATGTCGCTGTCGTCATGGGGAAGGGCGACGATTTCCTCATCAAACCGGAGAAAGCCGCTAACGCCCGCGGCGCCCGCGACATGGGTCTGCAGCCCGGCCTGCAGGGACTGGGCCTGCCGGCGATGCTCGAGGCCGCGGCGAGCGGACAGGTGCGTGCGTTGTACGTCTGCGGGCCGGATCTGTGGGAGACAGCGGACCGGCGGCTCGTCGAGGAAGCAGCCGGCCGCCTCGAATGGCTCGTCGTGCAGGATACTGTCCGGTCCCCGCTGGCTGAACGGGCGCATGTCGTGTTGCCCTCGCTCACGTTTGCGGAGAAAAGCGGCACCTTCACCAACTACGCGGGTCGCGTGCAGCGCGTGCACCGTGCCGTCGAAGCACCGAACGGGCAGCCGAACGATGGTGAGATCTTCAGCCGGTTGCTCAGTCAGCTCACTGAAGCCCTACCGAGCTTCGAGCCTGCCACGGTTTTGCGGGAAATCGCGGTGGCAGTGCCCGCCTATGCCGGGCTCAGTCTGGAGCGGATCGGGCCCTTGGGCTACGCCCTCGCCAGCGATGCGCACGCCGAGGCGCAGCCGGCGGCGCATACCCCTGGAGCAACGAGCTGATGGCCACGCGGACCGTCTGCGTGTCACGCCCGCGGCCGGCGGACGGCGGCTCAGCGTGGGGCACGTGGTTCTACGGGGCGCGGACACTGCTGCGCGGCTTGTGGGTCACCAACCGCCACTTCACGCGCAATCTCTGGGGCTTCATCCGCCGCAAGCCGAGCATCTTCACGGTGCAGTTTCCGGAGCAGCGCTTGGCCCTGTCCAATGCCTTTCGGGGTATGCCGGTGCTGGTGCAGATGGAGAACGGCAAGGAGCGCTGCGTGGCCTGTGGCCTGTGCGAGTGGGCCTGTCCGACCGACTGTATCACCATCTTCCCTGCCGAGACCGACGACGAGATCGAACGCTACCCTGCCGTGTTCGATATCAACATGTCGCGCTGCATGTACTGCGGCCTTTGTGAGGAGGCGTGCCCCGAGGAAGCCATTGTCATGAGCCAGAACGTCGAGATCGCGGCGCTGTCGCGTGAGGGCACGCTCTGGCACAAGGCGGACCTGCTTGTGCCGGCCTCGCAGCTGCACCACCGCCTGCTCCACCTGCGGCCTGGGTATGATCGATGAGCGCGCCAGCAGGTGGCGGTGTGCGAGCAAGGTTCCGGCGTGATTCGCGCGGGCCTCAAGCCCACCTGCCGGTGATCCGTGGTGGTGTCTGCGGAGCGTGGGAGGCTGACCACTGATGGCTGATGGCTCTGCGATCCTCGATCGGCTGCGGCAGCGCTTTCCCGACGATGTGCTCGCCACCGACACCTACCGGGGCGACGCGAGCGCTACGGTGCATCCCGGCCGTGTCGCCGACATTGCCCGCTTCGTCAAGGAGGATGCGGCGCTGCAGTTCGATATGCCCCTCGACGTTACGGCGGTGGACTATATCGGCCAGCAGCCACGCTTTGAGGTGGTCTATCACCTGTACTCGACCCGGCACCATCACCGCTTGCGCCTGAAGGCGCGGGTCCCGGAGGACCATGCCGCCCTGCCGAGTGTGACCCCGGTGTGGGTGGGCGCCAACTGGTTGGAGCGGGAGACGTACGACATGTACGGCATCCACTTTACCGGCCACCCGGACCTCCGTCGCATCTATCTCTACGACGAGTTTGACGGGCATCCACTGCGCAAGGACTACCCGAAAGAAAAGCGGCAGCCACTCATTGGTCCCGGATCACGCCGTGGCGAGTCGGTGGGCGACGAGCACCCGTACGCGGTGGATCTACCGGCCCCGCACGGGAAGGGCATGTTGGGCGCCGAGTTGATGCGGGTGCAGCTCGGTCCGTCGCATCCTGCCACGCACGGCACCGTGCGTATCGTGCTGGATCTCGACGGCGAAACCATCGTCAACGCCGATGTACAAATCGGCTTCCTGCATCGCGGCTTCGAGAAGGAATGTGAAAGCGGTTTCTACTACCAGGCCATCCCGTACACGGACCGCCTCAATTACAGCTCGGCGATCCTGTGCAACGTGGGGTACTGCCTGGCGGCCGAGAAGCTCTTCGATATCGAAACACCGCCCCGCTGCCAGTTCCTTCGCGTCATGGCCGGCGAGATGGCTCGCATGGCCGATCACTTCCTCTGCGTCGGGGCGACCGCGCTCGAGCTGAACGCGTTTACCCCGTTCCTCTACGGCCTCGAAGCCCGCGAGCTGGTCTGGGACCTCGTCGACGCCTTGTGCGGTGCGCGCGTCACCAGCAATTATGTTCGCATCGGCGGGGTCAGCGCAGATATGCCGGAGGGCTTCCCGGAGTTGGTACGACAGAAATTGCCGAAAGCGCTCGATCTCCTTGACGATATGGAACGGGTTCTGACTGAGAACCCAATCTTCAGGGCACGTATGGAAGGCGTCGGTCAGCTCCCGGCTGAGGAGCTGATTGCTTATGGAGTCTGTGGGCCGCTGCTGCGTGCCGCTGGCGTCGATCTCGATTTGCGGCGCGTCCAACCGTACCTCGTGTATGACCAGCTCGACTTCGATGTGCCCCTCGGAACCGTGGGAGACAACATGGATCGGTACCTGGTGCGCGTGGAAGAAATTCGCCAGAGCGCGCGCATCATCGAGCAATGCTTGCGGATGCTGCCCGAGGGACCGGTGGACGTGGACGATCCTGCCGTTCGCTGGCCTGGCAAATCACGGGTGTACGGCCGCATGGAGGAACTGATCGACCAGTTCAAACAGGTCACCGAAGGTTGTAAGCCGCCACCGGGCGAGGTGTACGTGGGAACCGAATCGGCCAACGGAGAGATCGGCTTCTTCCTGGTGAGCGACGGTACGGGCAAACCGTACAAGTGCCGCGCCCGCACACCGAGTTTTTCCAACACCCAGCCGCTGGCACGCATGGTCCGCGGCCGACTGCTGGCCGACATCGTGCCGACCTTCGATATGATCAACATGATTGGAGGCGAATGTGACCGCTGAGCAGCCGCGCCAGACCGGGACGGCCGGAGCGGAGGCGGCGACCCCACGGCGGAACGGAGCCCGGCTGTCAGCCCAGTGCCGAGCGCACATTGAAGGAGAACGCCAGCACTTCCCGGA
Source organism: Binatia bacterium (assembly GCA_046757585.1). GTDB lineage: Bacteria > Desulfobacterota > Binatia > HRBIN30 > HRBIN30 > JBHHYR01. The sequence goes on from JBHHYR010000016.1 coordinate 33,386, forward strand.
CGCCCGGGCGGCACTGCTCCCTGCCTTGCACCTGGCGCAAGCGGAGGTCGGCTATCTGCCCCGGAGCATTGTCGAAGAGGTTGCGCAGCTCCTGGGGCTGTTGCCCATCCAGGTGCAGGAGGTCATCTCCTTCTACCCCCTCTTCCACGACCGCCCGGTTGGACGCTGCCACATCCAAGTGTGCACCAACATCGCCTGCGCCCTGAGGGGGGCGCGGAAGTTGGTGCGGCACGTTGAGTCGACACTCGGCATCCGTGCCGGCGAGGTGACGCCAGACGGCGAGTTTTCGCTTACCGAGGTCGAGTGCCTCGGTTCGTGCGGGACGGCGCCCGTCGTCCAGATCAACAATCGGCCGTATGTCGAGCATGCGTCCGTGTCCGATCTCGAACGCCTGCTCGGTGGGACCGATCCGGCTCAGTTGGAACGGTCGCCACTGGTGTCCGTGATTCCCGAGGGCATCATGGGATACTTGCTGCCCCCGAACGGGCAGTCGCGGCGCGCGATCGATGCCTACCTGTCGGGCGGTGGGTACCAGGCTGCACAGAGGGCGTGGCGCGACATGCAGCCCGGGGAGATCGCCGAGGTCGTGAAGGCGGCGGGCCTGCGCGGGCGCGGCGGTGCGGGTTTTGCCACCGGAGTCAAGTGGACCTTCATGCCGAAGGACTCCGCCAAGCCGTGCTACCTGGCCGTCAATGGCGACGAAAGCGAACCTGGTACGTTCAAGGACCGGCAGATCTTGGAGCGGAATCCGCATCAGTTTCTCGACGGCGTGCTCGTTGCCGGGCACGCGATCCGGGCCGTTGCCGCGTACGTGTACCTGCGCGGGGAGTATGCCACACCCTACAATGTGCTCATGGATGCCATCTCCCAAGCGTATGGCCGCGGCTTCTTTGGCGACAATGTGATGGGGACGGGACGCCCGTTCCACATATACGTCCAGCGCGGGGCCGGGGCGTACATCTGCGGCGAAGAGACGGGCATGCTCGAGTCTGTCGAGGGGAAAAAAGGGCAGCCGCGCAAGCGCCCTCCCTACCCCGCGGGGTGGGGGCTGTGGGGCTGCCCGACCACGGTGAACAACGTCGAAACCCTCTCGCACGTGCCCGTGATTCTGCAGCGCGGCGCAGCGTGGTTCAAGGACGTTGGCACCGAGAAGAGTACGGGCAACACGCTCTTCGGCGTCAGTGGCCATGTGCGCCGCCCCGGTGTCTACGAGCTGCCACTCGGCACGCCTCTGCGCGACATCATCGAGCACTACGCGGGCGGCATGGCAAACGGCCGGCCGCTCAAGGCCATCGTCCCGGGCGGCGTGTCTATGCCGGTGCTCTCTGCGGAGCAGATCGACGTCCGCATGGACCACGAGTCGTTGCGCCAGGTCGGGACGCTGTTGGGCACG
>JBHHYR010000017.1:0-34676 GCA_046757585.1 Binatia bacterium
CCAGCATTTCGTGTACCAGCGTTTTCTGGAGTACCGACATGCCGAGGCCCCCGTACTCCGGGGAAATGCTGAGGCCGAACAAACCCAGCTGGCGTTCCAGCAGGTGTTGGCTTGCTCCTCTACGAAGTCATGCACCGATTGCCGGAGTAATACGTCATCGGCAGACAGCGAAAAATCCATGATTCCTCCCTGATCGAGTGGTCACTGCACCGTCCGGAACCTGCACGCCGGCACCTGCCGTCGGCGAACACGCAGCAGGATCTCCTGCTCAGTGGGCAGGGGTCAAGCGCAGCAAAATGGTCTCGCCGGACTCGTTTCTGGCGCGGCTGGGGCGGAAGATGCCTCCCAAGCGGTCGGCCATGGCACCGTCGCGGACGATCTCGGCCTTCGTCGTCACAAACGGCCCGTCTTTGCCTTGCACCGACACGAGCATCGGGCTTCCACGTTTCACCCGCCGCGCCTTGTAGCTGGTGGGGCTGGTCGTGAACCAGATGGCGCCATCGACGAACGCGAACCAGACCGGGACCGCCGTGCTGCGCGTTCCGTTCTTGCGCACCGTCGCGACGTAGATCTCCTTGCGGTTGCTTAGCTGCGCAACGAAACCGGCTGGAAAGCGTGCGAGCGCCTGATCAGCCATGCTGCCGCTCGGTACCATGAACCCGGTGCCGGTAACCAGGGTGCAGGCGAGCACCACTTTCCAACGTTTGCCCGTCACGTCCCGTCTGTCATGCTGGCACCGTGCAGTGAGAACCGCGGCGCGCACGTGCCGTGCCGTCTCACCACTTGGCGCCTGTGGTCACCCGGATGGGCCGTTTGAGGTGGCGCTCGCGGCGTAACAGCACGTACAACGCGCCGGTGCCACCGTCGCAGGGACGGGCGCTCGTGAACGCCAAGATGCGCCGAGCCGACTGTCCGCGGCCCAGCCAGCTGGTGAGCCGCCGCTTCAGGATCGGAATCTGGTCTTTCGAGTTGCGCCCGCGGCCGTGGATGATCAGTACGCTGCGTTTGCCGCCCTGATACGCCCGGGCGAGGAACTCCTCTACGGCGACGCGTGCCTCGTCGCTGGTCATGCCGTGCAGATCCAGGTGCGCCTGGTGGGTGAATTCGCCCGCGCGGAGGCGGCGCAGCAGCCGCGGGTCCAGGCCGACCATGGCGCCTTCGACGTACTCGTCACTGTCACTAATGTCGAACGGGGCGTGGCCAGCGACAAGATCACTCAGCTCCGCGAGTGCCTCGGCATCCGGGTCCGTCACCGCACGGCCCGGCATGGCCGGGCCTGAACTGGTCACGCGCTGGCGCCGGCGTGCCTGCAGCGGTGTCACATCTGCCACCGCGTCGAAAAACACAGCTGCACCGTCCTCCCCGCCCGCTTCGCTGGGAGCCTCCGCCGCCGGTGGCGCGGCGCGGGCCGTGGTCAGTCGGTCGAGCCCCCGGAATGGCCGGTGAACGAGTGCAATGTCCGACTCCTGAACCACTGCCTGACGACTGCGCTCCTGCCCCATGCCTCCTCCTGCACGTATATATTCCATTTACCCCTCATCTGGTACCGGGAGCAATAGGGGCTCGGAAGGGGCGCGTCAGCCTCGGCGGCCAGGCCAGCCGCTGGTAATCGGACGAACGGCCCCGGTGCCTGCCCGTTGCCTTTTCGGTGGCTGTCCCGATCTGCTAAGAACGTGCTTGTGAAGCCGACTGCCGCCGACATGGCCCGCTACAGGGCCAACCTGGACGAACAGGGGTATTGCCTGGTGCGGGAGGCGCTCTCGGCTGCGGAGGTGAACGCTGTGCGCGACACGGTGGTCCGCGTTGCCGCGGCGGAGATCGCCAACGGGATCGATTACGTCTATGAGAATGGGTCGAACCAACGCGTGTGGGTGCTGCTCAACAAGGGGCGGGTCTTTGAAGAGCTGGTGCAGAACGAGGTGGCCCTCGAACTGATCGGTCACTTGCTCGGACCGGGCTTCTTGCTGTCGAACGTGAACGCCAACATTACGGGCCCCGGGGGCAATCCGATGTTCCTGCACTCCGACACCGACTATGTACCACCGCCGTTTCCGCCATACGCCCTGGTTGCGAACGTGATGTGGTTCTTGGACGAGTTCACGGACGCGAACGGCGCGACGCGTATCGTGCCGATGTCGCACAAGCTGCGGCACTCGCCGGACTACGCCAAACATTATGAGACCGTTGCGGTGACCGGTCCGCGCGGGACGGCCATGGTGTTCCACGGCGGCCTGTGGCACCAGACCGGCGCCAACCGTACCGCTACCGAGAAACGCCACGGCATTCTGACGTACTACTGCAGGCCGTTCATGCGGCAGCAGGAAAACTTCTTCAAATCCCTCGATGACGCGGTGCTCGAGCGTGCCACGCCTCGGCTCCGCCAGCTCCTCGGCTACGAGATGTGGCTGGGTGGTGTCGGTGCGATCGGCGGGTTGCCGCGGGACGCGCAGCGGTTCTGAAGGCACGCGGATTGAAAGACGCTCATTTGCGGTCGCGGCTGCTCCCTCCCCCGCCGCTGCGACTGTACTGTTCGATCAGCTCGCGCTTGCGGATCTTTCCTTGCGGCTCGCGCGGCAATCGTGCGACGAATTCCACCCGGCGCGGACACTTGTAGTGCGCCAGGTCTGCACGTGCGAACGCGATGAGCTCTGCCGCGGTCGCGTGTTGACCCGCGCGTAGCTCGACCACCGCTAGGACTGCCTTGCCCATCTCGGCGTCAGGAACACCCACCACGGCCACGTCGGCAACCTTTGGATGACGGATGAGTGCCCCCTCGACCTCAGCGGGGTACACGTTGGCGCCGCCGGTGATGATCAGGTCCGTGCGCCGATCGGCGATAAAAAGGTACCCATCGGCATCGAGGAAGCCGAGGTCGCCGGCGGTGAAAAAGCCGTTGCGGAAGGCGCTTCGGTTCTTCTCGTCAGCGGCGTGGTAGCGAAAACCCACCTGCGGACCTTTGACATAAATCAGGCCGATCTGCCCGGGCGCACATGCCTGGCCCTGTTCGTCGAGGACCTTGATCTCGTGCCCTGGCCACGGCCGGCCCACACTACCAGGCTTCTCAACCCATTCCTCGGCCGTGATCTTCGTGAAGCCGCTCTCCGACGCCCCATAGAACTCGGTCACCACGCCGGGCGGGAAAAGGGTCATGATGCCGCGCTTCACATGGATCGGGCAGGGAGCAGCCGAGTGCAAGACGAGCTTCAGTGACGACAAGTCACAGCGCTGGCGCTCGGCTGGGTCCAGCAGGAGAATACGGGTGAAGTGCGTCGGCACCATGAACGAGTTCGTCACCCGGTAGCGTTCGATCAGTCGCAACGCCTCCGCGGCGTCGAAATGCGGCATCAACACGACTGTGGCCCCGATAAGCAAATGGGTCTGCGCGTAGCTGGCCGGGCCGGTATGATAGAGGGGGCCGGCAACCAGGTGGACGGCGTCCGAGTCGAATCCCCACAGATCGGCAATCGACAGCATGGTGAGGTGCCCCCGGGCAGGATTGGTGGCACGGTCGATGCCCTTGGGACGTCCCGTCGTGCCAGACGTATAAATGCGCACGTTGAAGCCGCCCCCGATGAAGCCGTGTTCTGGTTCCGCATCGTCTTCCGCCGCCAGCATGGCCTCGTACGAGTGGCCACGCGCAGGCGTCCCATCCCCGGTCAGCCACACCGCGTCTGCGGCCCACGACAGCTCCCGCATGGCGCGGCCGATTTCCGGGTCCAGGTCCGGTGCACCCACGATGACCTTGGCCCGCGCATCAGCCACCATGTAGGCAATCTCAGGGCCCTTGAGCCGATATCCGACTGGGACGACTTGCGCGCCGAGCTTTCCCGCCGCGTTGAGGAGTTCGAACCACTCGAAGCAGTTATGGAGAACCGCCGCGACCGTGTCACTGACACCGATCCCGCTGCGGCGCAGAGCCCGGGCAAGTCGGTTCACGCGCGCATTGAACACTGCGTACGTGAGAATCTTCCCGTCCATCACCAGTGCCGCTCTGTCCGGGAAAGCCCGCGCGTGATGCGCCAGACCCACCGACTGTGGGTCAACGCCCATGGTCACGTGCCCTTCCCCGCTGGTCTGCGTCAAGCCCACGTGCGGCGAAGACCCTAACCAACGAACGCTGGTGTGGTGCGCTCAAATCGTCCATTCCTCTTCCAGGGTGGGCCCCGCCTCGCTGCTGGCGTTGCGGCCGAGCTGCCCAGACAGCGTCGCGATCCCGGAATGCCGGATAACCCATCCAATAGACAGGCCTTGCACGACGATGGAGAACAACACAACCGAGTAGGTGATTGCCACAATGACCTCCCGTTCCGGGCCGCGCGGCAGGGCGAGCGCCAGCGCCACGGAGATGCCACCGCGCAAGCCGGCCCATGTGAGGATCCGGATGGTCCTCAGATCGAAGTCCCGTCGCCAGCCGAGCAGCTTGACGGGCGCGCTGACGCTCACCAGCCGTGCAAACAGGACAATGGGGATCGCGACACACCCCGCCACGACGTAGCGGGCCGTGAAGGCCAGGACCAACACTTCCAGACCTATCAAGACGAACAGCACGGCGTTGAGAATCTCGTCGATCAGTTCCCAGAACGTGTCGAGATGTTCACGGGTCCGTGCGGACATGGCGAGCCTGCGGCCACGATTGCCCGTCAGCAGGCCCGCAACGACGACCGCGATCGGCCCCGAGAGGTGGAACACACCTGCCAGGGCATACGTTCCCATGACCAGTGCGAGGGTGATGAGAATCTCGACCTGATAATCGTCAACGCTCTTGAGCATGAAGTACGCGACCGCACCACTGCCGAAGCCAAAGGCCGCGCCCCCCAGCGCCTCCTGTGCAAACAGCGTAGCCACGCTGCGTACCGTCACGTCGTGCCCCCCTGTCGCGACTTCCAGGAGTAGGATGAACACCACCACACCGATGCCATCGTTGAACAGTGATTCACCGGCGATCTTGGCTTCGAGACTCTTGGGGGCACCAACGGATTTGAGAATGCCGAGCACGGCGATCGGGTCGGTGGGTGAGATCAGGGCGCCGAATAGGAAGCAGTATGCGGCCGGTATACCCAAACCGACCAGCTTGAGCAAGAGCCACATCAAGGCCCCCACGATCACGGTGGAGAGCACCACGCCAACCGTGGCCAGCGAAGTGATGACCCATCGATCCTCAACGAGATCGCTCAGCTCGACGTGCAGCGCGCCCGCGAAGAGGAGAAACGCGAGCATCCCCTGGAACAGTGTGCGATTGAAGTCGACGGCAGCGAGCAGCGCCCGTGCCTGCTCGTCGAACGTCCATCCGAACCGGTGGAGGGCAATCAAGAGCGCGGACATGAGCAACGCAATCAACATGATACCGATGGTCATTGGCATCCGGATGTAGCGACGATTCAGATAGCTGAAGACTGCAGCCAGAGTGATCAGGGCAGCGATGATCTGGAAGAGACCCATGCGTGTGCGCTCCGGCCTTGCAATGCAGCAAGCGCCCGGCTTCTGCAAGCCGGGCGGCCGGGGATTCGAAACCGCCGCAGGCGCGTGCGATGACCGGTGTTCGCGCCACGCGCTGTTCGCAGCCGGCTGGACCGCCAGTGTGACAGGGCTTCGTGCAGTTACTGGGTTGACACAGCAGCGACGCGGTGTGCCTCGGCCATGTCGACGATGCGGTTGCGATCCACCGTCGCTTCGCTCACGAGGTCGGGTCTGGCCTGCGCCATGGCACGCAGGAAACGGGGTGGAAAGGCGCGGAACCGGAGCCGCGCGGAGATCTGGAGCACCCCCCTGAGCCGATGGGGAACCGGTACGTCATAGCGCACGCGTGCATGCTCTAAGGCTGGCAGGCTGTGTGAGTTGTCCATATGGTTCGCTAGGAAGGGTGCGAAAACCTCGTTCGCCCCGGATGCTGTCACGCGCAGGAACTCATTGCCGAAGTTCATCAAACCCAGGTTGGCAGCCGGGCGCTGATTCTCGTCCGGGCCGGGCACAAGATCGGCCTCGAGGGTCACCGCATCGATGGACCCGAGCCGGTTGTCGAGATCCTCATCGTCGAGCGTGCCGTCCGGCTCAGGCTCGCCGGTCTCCGGATGCGCACGGTCAACCAGGGTCCCGCTTTCGTAGATGACGATGCCGCTTGCGTCGGTGACGGTCAACTCGATCCACATCTGGCGCTCCTGGGAAAAGCCGGTAGGAACGTTGTGCCCCGCCCCGACGTTGGTCACGACGACGGTGATTGGCAGGACAGCTCCGGGCTCGACCGACTCCGGCGCTTCGAGCGCGAGCGTGCACGCGGCCCGCAGCAGGTCGGCCCGGCGCCGGGCTTGGCCGATCGGCAAGCCATAGGTATCGAGCCCCTCGTCGTCCTGACCGGGGAAATCGATCAAGGCGACATCCACGCCGGTGAAGTAGTGGGGAGCAACTGAGCGCTGGGGCGCGGACGTCAGCGTCGATGCCCAATCGACTCGGTATGTGCCGGGGGGCTCGTACGGGTACGCGGACATGTGGCAGTCCTGGCAGGTCACGATACGACCGTACGGATTATCGGCTGTCGCATACGGTCCTCGCTGCCATTCCGTGAAGGCATTTTCCAAGCGGAGGAACGGCTCTCCTGTGACAGCATCAGTTCCTGGCAGGCGCACGTCGTGGCAGCTGCCGCAAAACTCTGCGCTGCGCAGATAGGCGCTCTGCGTGGAGGCGTGCGCGAAGTTCGCGGAGGGCTGGGTGAACGGGCCGAACTTCGTCCGCCCTGGCTCGAGGAGAAAGGCGGCGTTCGCGATGCCGTCGCCCAGGAGACTGCCCTCCAGGTCCGCATGCGCGACCTGATGGCAGAAATCGCAGGAGAGACCGTGGCGTCCGACGTCACCCGCGAAATCACGGGACGGGCGTCCCGCGCTCTCCCGAAAGGGAGGAAACTCACCGAGCGCCACGCTGACCGGCGAGTGGCATCCCTGACACAAGAGCGCATCGGGTCCGTCGGCGGCAAAGGCGCCTCCGGTCAAGCGGTTGCCTGCAGCTTCCAAGGCGTTGAACACGGGGCTCATCTCGGCGTACGCCATCATGCTGCCCTGCCACTGCTGATATTGGCGGGGGTGGCAGCTCGCACACTCGGCGGGCCGGGCAAAACGCGGCATCGCCTGCTCCATGCCGGCTGGCCCGTTCCCCGCACAGCCGCAAAGCGACACGAGGACCGCGGCGCAAAGCCGCACGGCCGCCCGGCTGCCCGGTCGCTCCACAAGAGCCCCACGGACCCGAAAGGTGCCCCCCATCATGCGCCAGCTTCCTTCTTGCCACCGAAGTCGGCTGCGATCAACTGGCGCCGTCCGGTGCCCGCCGAGCCGGGGCAAGACGGGCTGTTACGACACCAGCCCTTGCGCAGCTAACGCGCCGCTCGTTTCTTCGATCGCCGCATCGAGTATCGTGGCGAGGTGGTCGATCTGCTTGCGCTGGATAACCAGGGGCGGGCAGACAACGATGCTGTCGGCACTGGCGCGCACGATGACGCCACGTTCCAACGCGGCGCTGCGGATGCAACTGGGCACGTGCAGGTGCGCTGGCAAGGCGTCTTTGCGCCGCTTGTCGCGAACCAGCTCGATGGCGCCCATCAGGCCCGCCGTGCGCACCTCGCCGACGATGGGATGGCGTGCCAGCGCGCCGAGCCGCCGCGCGAAATAGGGCGCGAGCTTGCGCGCACGGCCGATCAACCCCTCACGTTCGATGATCTCTAGATTGGCAAGCCCGGCGGCGCACGCGACGGGATGGCCCGAATACGTAAAGCCATGGTTCAAGGAGAAATCAGGCCCGGCATCGATCAAGGTTTGATACAGGGCCTCCCTCAGGATCACTCCGCCGAGCGGCAGATAACCGCTGGTCACGCCCTTCGCGAACGCGATCATGTCCGGCACGGTTTTCCAGCGTTCGATCCCAAAGCGGTACCCCAGCCGGCCAAAGCCCGTGATGACCTCGTCGGCTACCATCAACACGTCGTGTTTGTCACAAACGGCGCGAATGCGCTCGAAGTAGCCGGCCGGTGGAACAATCACGCCGCCGACGCCTTGTACCGGCTCTGCGATGAACGCTCCGACCGTGTCGGCCCCTTCACGTTCGATGTGACGTTCCAGTTCGTCGGCACACGCCAGACCGCAGCGCGGGTACGTCAGGCCCAGCTCGCAGCGGTAGCAGTAGGGCGACGCCATACGCACGACGCCCGGCATGAGCGGTTCGTAGTACGTGTGGAAGTACGGGAGGCCGGTGAGGCTGGCCGCACCGGTCGACGAGCCGTGGTAGGCACGCTTGAGCGCTACGATCTTGCTCTTGTCGGGATATCCGCGCAGGTGCCAATAGAGGCGGACGAGGCGAATGACGGTTTCGTTGGCTTCGGACCCACCGGAAGTGAAAACCACCCGGCTCAGCCCCTTCGGTGCTAGGCGTGCGATGCGCGTGGCCAGGCGCTCCGCGGGCTCGGACGAGAAGCCAAGGAGCGTGGGGGCGTACTCGATCTGGCGCATCTGTGTCGCAACAGCCTGCGCGATCGTGGCGCGCCCGTGACCAACCGCGACGTTCCACAGAGATGCCAACCCATCAAGATACTTGCGCCCGGCGGCGTCCCACACGTACACGCCCTTGCCCTTCACGAGCGTCATCGTCCCGTGCTGCTCGGTGCTCGCGGGTGAAACAAATCCGCGGACGAGGTGGCGCGCAGTAGCCCGTCCGTGCATCGTGCGTCCCTTCGCTGGTCGTGACCGCATCAGCTCCCTGGGTGCACCGCGACGGTAGGTGGAGGAGCAATCGTGCGCCCCTCGTACCTCACGAAGTCCCGGGTGCTGGCGAACAGCAAGAGTGCCACGACGGCTAGAATGACGACGACATCGATGAGACTCAGACCGCGCATGGCTCTCTCCGATAATGGGCTTATAGGAAACTCACCGAGCGCCGGCAAACCGCTGCTTCCAAGAGGCGTGGTGCTCGACCTGAGGGCGTTCTTTCTGATGACTCGAGACGAATCACAATGGCACAGCGGAGCACGGGTCGCTCAACCCGCGGCTGTGCACACGGCTCAACCGAGCACGGAAAGGAAGTGCCGCAGGAGCTCGTCGCGCACATGGTGCGGCACATCATCGTCGCCCAAGCGTGACAGATCACTGCGGTACCAGCTGCAGTCGCGGACGTAGTAGGAGGAGAAGACCTGATCGAACGCGATGCAAGCAGTAAGGGCATAGTCACCGCTGCGGGTGGCAACCACGCTGCGGTCGTCCGCCAAATGGAAGCCCCCATCGTGCATGACCCGGAACAGATTGATGCGTAAGCCGACGTACCGTCGCAGACACGACCGCCGTGCTTCGAGTGAGTACCCACTCATCGCAACATCCCTCTCACACTGCCTGTCGCCTAGCTGGTCCCCTTCACGAAACTATGCTACGCAGGTTGCGAAAGCAAAATCAAGGTCAATTCCGATGTCGTTGCCGATCATCACCGCTGAGCCCGAGCACTTCTTTCTCGAACGCTTTGGCTTGACCGAGCGTCTGCTCGAGCAACTCCTCGGCAGCGCAATTGCACAGCGTGCCGACTACGCCGACCTGTACTTCGAGTTCCGCACCGTTCAGAGTCTCAGTCTGGGCGAGGGCATCGTCAAGACGGCAAGTCAGCGTGTCGGGCAAGGAGTCGGTGTGCGCGTCGTCGCCGGAGACAAGACCGGCTATGCCTATTCGGACGACGTGACGGTCGACAGCTTGCAGCTGGCGGCGCGTACGGCACGCGCGATTGCGCAGGACCGTGGCGAGACGCGTGCGGTCGCAGTCCGCGAATCCCCGCGGCAGCACGATCTCTATACCCTGCAGCAGCTGCCGACCGAGACACCGCTCACCGCCAAAGTGGAGCTGCTCGATCGGATCGACCGCGCGGCCCGGCGGCATGACGCCCGCATCAAGAATGTGCTGGCTTCCCTCGGGGTCGAGCACAAGCTCGTGCTCATTGTCAGCTCCGCTGGGTACGTTGTGGGCGACGTGCAGCCGCTGGTGCGACTGAACGTCACCTGCATCGCGGAGACGGGTGGCCGCCGGGAGCAGGGCACGTATGGCGGTGGTGGCCGCGTCGAATACGGTTTTTTGCTCGACGACGAGCGCTACCTGCACTTCACCCGCGCTGCCGCGGATCAGGCGCTGCGCAACTTGCAGGCGGCCGATGCACCCGCCGGCACGATGACCGTGGTCCTCGGCCCCGGATGGCCCGGCGTCCTGCTGCATGAGGCGGTGGGCCACGGTCTGGAAGGCGACTTCAATCGCAAGAAGGTGTCAGCCTTCACCGAGCTGCTTGGCAAACCGGTCGCCTCCCCGCTGTGCACCGTGATCGACGACGGCACGCTGGCGCGTCGCCGCGGTTCTCTCAACGTCGACGACGAGGGGACGCCCACGCGCCGGACGGTGCTGATCGAGAAGGGCGTCCTGTGCGGATACTTGCAGGACCGACTGAACGCACGGTTGATGGGTATGCCGCTCACGGGCAACGGACGCCGTGAGAGCTTTGCGCATATCCCCATGCCGCGGATGACCAATACGTTTATGCTCGCGGGGGATTCGCCGCCTGAGGATGTCGTTCGATCGGTTGACCGCGGCTTGTATGCTGCCTACTTCGGCGGCGGTCAAGTCGATATCACTAACGGCAAGTTCGTCTTCTCCGCCAGCGAGGCCTACCTGATCGAAGGCGGCAAAATCACCCAGCCGGTCAAGGGGGCGACGCTGATCGGTAGCGGCCCCGATGTACTCAAGCGGATCAGCATGGTCGGCAACGATCTCCAGCTGGACGAGGGCATCGGCACCTGTGGCAAGGACGGCCAGTCGGTACCGGTCGGTGTGGGCCTCCCGACCGTTCGGATCGACGGCTTGACCGTCGGTGGCACGCAGGCGGCGTGACCGGTTGTCTTGAGGCGTGAGGCGGAGACGGCGTGACTGCATCACCCCTGGAAGACATCGCGGAGTCACTGTTGACGGCGGCGCTACGCTGCGGCGCGACGGGTGCTGACGTCGTCGTTGCCGAACGTAGCGCGCTTGACGTTGGTGTACGGCTCGGGAAGACGGAGAAACTGAAGCAAGCGCGGGAGAAGCACCTTGGTTTACGGGTCTTCGTCCACGAGCGCAGTGCTATCGCATCGAGCGCGGATTTCTCGCGCGACGCACTGGCGCGACTGGCCCAGGAGACCTGTGCGCTGGCACGTGTGGTCGCGGCGGATCCGTGCGCCGGGCTGCCGGACGCCTCCGAGCTGGCAACGGTCGTTCCGGAGCTGGACCTGTACGATCCGGATGTCGCGACGGTGACGGCTCCACGGGCGATGGAGTGGGCACAGGAGGCGGAACGCGCCGCCCTGGACGTTGACCCGCGCATTGCCAATTCCGAAGGCGCCGAGTGCAGCGCGGCAACGGGCCGCGTGCTGTACGCCTCTACGCTCGGCTTCCACGGCGGCTACCGCGACTCGCTGGTGTCGCTGTCGGCAGGTCCCGTGGCCTGCGACCAGGGGGTGATGCAGCGTGACTACTGGTACTCCGTACGCAGAAGGCTGGCGTCCCTAGAAGCGCCGGCCGCCGTTGGCTGCAAAGCGGCACAACGCGCCCTGCGCCGGCTCAACGCCCGCCGTGTGCGGACCTGCACCGTGCCCGTGGTCTTCGATCCGGAGACGGCCTCGGGGCTCATGCGCCACCTGGCAGCCGCTGTGTCGGGGGACGCGCTCTACAAGGGAACCTCGTTCCTTCTCGGTAAGCTCGGCACGCGGATCGCCCCGGACTGTGTCACCGTGGTTGATGATGGAACACTCCGTACCGCTCTGGCATCCCGACCGTTTGATGGAGAAGGGCTTCCGACGCGGCGTACCATCGTGGTCGACCACGGTGTGCTGACCAGTTACCTCTTCGACACCTACTCGGCCCGCCAGCTTGGCGCTCGGAGCACCGGGAACGCGGCGCGGGCCGTTGGCGGCGCGCCGCACGTCGCCCCGACGAACTTCGTGCTGGAGGCGGGGACGGCCGCACCGCAGGAGATTATCCGCTCTGTCCAGTCCGGCCTCTATGTGACCGAGCTGATCGGGTTCGGCGTGAACACCGTCACCGGCGACTACTCGCGCGGCGCGGTGGGGCTGTGGATCGAGAACGGCGAGTTGGCGTACCCCGTCGAAGAGATCACCATCGCTGGAAACTTACTGGCCATGTACGACGCCATCGAAGCGGTTGGTGACGACCTCGATCTGCGCCGTGCGGTGGTTGCTCCTACGGTCAAGATCGCCCGCATGACCGTGGCAGGAGACTAACCGACGACCGTGTGCGAGAAAGTCCGCGGCTCGCCGTGAGGTTGCCTCCCTGCTGCTCGGCTGGGCGATCGCGGCGACACTGTCTGCCTGTCCCGTACGGGAATATCTGGTATACTACGATCTCATGTGGCGTGGGGTGGCCGGGTGCGTGTTGGCGGCAACCTTGGCAGCGGGTTGCGGCTTGGTGGTGGGGCGGTCCACGTCGCGGCCGCCCGCCCGTACGCGCGCAGTTCAGGTTGGCGTGGCATCCTGGTACGGGCCCGGTTTTCATGGCAATCGGACCTCCAGCGGTGAGGTGTACAACCAGTACGACCTGACTGCGGCGCATCCTACGCTTCCGCTCGGGACCCGCGTGGCGGTCACGAATCTGCAGAACGGGCGCGTAGTCAATGTCCGTATCAATGATCGCGGCCCGTTCGTGAAAGGTCGGACGATCGATCTTTCGTACGCCGCCGCCCGCAGCCTCGGCATGATCGGTCCCGGCACCATACCGGTCCGCATCGAGGTGCTGGGCAGCGGAAGAGCCCGCTTGCCGTCCGCCGCGTACACGGTGCAGGTTGGGGCATTCTCCGACCGCAATAATGCTATGCGGCTCAAGGGGGCACTCGCCAAGCGCTTCGACAATGTCTACGTGACGACTCTGGACGGCCAAGCGGGACGATACTACCGCGTGCGTCTCGGGCGCTTCGCCCGCCGGGAGCAGGCAGTGACCTTCGCCCGGTCCGTGACACCGCTTGGCTTGTCGGCCATCATCATGGAAGCCGGCCCACTGCCGTGAGACCGCCTGCGGCCGGGCCGTGCAGCAGGACGGCAACTGTGGCTCGCTACCGGCCGATCGTTGAGGCGCTCGCCCTCCTCGCCGCCACCTTCCCGCTCGCCGTGGGTTTACACCTCCCCACACTCTGGTTTCTGACTCCGTTTGCGGTCCTGACCGTCAGCAGACGCTCCTACGCCGCGTATGGCCTGAGCGTGCGCCGTCCCGGCAGCGCTGGCTTGCATGCGACCGTTATCGGCACGATTTTCGTTCCGTACGCCGTGGCGCACTGGGCGCTGGCCTCTTACTGGTCAGGAGCCACCCTGCACTTCCGTTTGCCAGACTCCTTTCTCCGATCCGTTTTCGACCAGGTTCTGCTCATTGGCCTGCCCGAGGAATTCTTCTTCCGCGGCTACCTCCAGACACAACTCGACCAGGCCTGGGGGCGGCCCTACCGCTTCGGGGCTGCGCCATGGGGCGTTGGATTACCGGTGGCGGCCTTGCTTTTCGCGACCTGCCACCTGATCAACGGTGGTCCCGTTCGTCTCATCGTGTTCTTTCCTGGCCTCCTCTACGGCTGGCTCCGGGCACGTACGGGAACCATCCTGGTGCCAGCGCTCTATCATGCAGGCAGCAACCTTCTGATGCAGATCATGGTGGCCAGCCTTTCCCCCTGACCGCAGCGTGTTGGGGGCACGCGCGGGGAAAACTCGAGACGGCCTCGCCAGGGGACGGGTGCGGCGTTACCAAAATAACGCACCGGCTGGCGGGCTGCCGCCCTGAACCAGTGCTCGCATCCGGAGAACTACACCGTGGTACGGGCACCATCTCCCTTGTGCATCTGGCGTGCGTTTTGCTCAGTCCCCCAGCCGAGGGAGGTGCCGCATGGACATCACGGAATTGTTGATCTTTGCCCAGCGGGAAGGTGCCTCGGATGTGCATCTGACTTCCGGGGAGCCACCCATGCTCCGCATCCACGGCGACATGAAGCGCATTGAGCATCCGGAGCTGGGTGCGGAGCAGGTGCACGACATGATTTTCGACATCATGAGTGACGCCATACGCAGGACCTTCCAGGAGAACAACGACGCTGATTTCTCGTTCGAGCTTGGTGACACCGCCCGGTTCCGGGTGAACGCGTTTCGCACCCGCAGGGGAGAAGGGGCTGTCTTTCGCACCATTCCCACCCAGATCTTGACGATCGAGGAGTTGGGTTTGCCGCCGATCATCAAGAGCCTGTGTGAAAAGGAAAAGGGGCTGGTCCTCGTGACCGGCCCGACCGGCTCGGGGAAATCCACCACGTTGGCGGCGATGATCGATTACATCAACGAAAGCTACGAGGGCCACATCTTGACCATCGAAGACCCGATCGAATTCGTGCATTATTCCAAGAAATGTCTCATCAACCAGCGCGAGGTCGGCACCCATACCGGTTCGTTCCAAGCTGCGCTCCGTGGGGCGTTGCGCGAAGATCCGGACGTGGTTCTGGTTGGCGAACTGCGCGACCTCGAAACGATCTCGCTGGCACTCACTGCGGCCGAGACAGGGCACCTCGTCTTCGCGACTCTGCACACGTCCAGCGCGCCAAAGACGGTCGATCGTGTCATCGATGTCTTCCCGGCCTTCCAGCAAGCGCAAATCCGAACGATGTTTTCCGAATCCATCCAGGCGGTAGTTACGCAAACGTTGCTGCGGCGGCGCGCGGGCGGGCGCATCGCGGCGCTCGAAATTCTCATCGGCACGCCAGCGATTCGCAACCTGATCCGAGAGAATAAGATTCACCAGATCCCTTCCAGCATGCAGACAGCTCAGGCAGTTGGCATGCAGACCCTTGACAAGGCGTTGATCGAGCTGGTCAGCAAGGGGCTCGTCACCCGCGAAGAGGCCCAGTCGCGGACACTGACACCTAATCTGTTCGGCCAGGCGAGTGCGGCCTCGGTGGCCAAGCCGGACCAGCACCGCTTGTCGCGCCCGGCAGTAGTGGGCCGGGCCTGATCCATGGATATTCGATCCCTCCTGGCGGAGATGGTGGCCCGGGAGGCCTCCGATATCTACCTCACCGTCGACAGCCCACCGATCCTGCGTGTTGAGGGTGTCAACTACCCCCTTGCCGGGGTGCGTCTGAGCGCGCAACAAGTTGAAACGCTCGCCCATGCGCTGATGAGTGAGCGCCAGCGCCTCGCTTTCGACGAGAAGTTGGAGATGAATCTGGCCATCGCGTCGGAGAAGCTCGGGCGCTTTCGCATCAACGTCTTTCGCCAACGCGGTGCAGTGGCCGTCGTGGTGCGCCGCATCAAGTCCCAGATCCCAACGCTGGACGAGCTCCACCTACCGCCGATCCTCAAAACGATTGCCAAGAGTCGCAGAGGCCTGGTTCTCGTCACCGGGGCAACCGGATCGGGGAAGTCGACGACGCAGGCAGCAATGTTGGATTACCGCAACGAAACAACGGGCGGCCACATCCTCACGGTCGAGGATCCCATCGAGTTCGTCCACACGCACAAGAACTGCATCGTGAACCAACGGGAGGTGGGATTCGATACCCTGTCGTTCAACGAAGCGTTACGGAACACTCTGCGGCAAGCCCCGGACGTCATCCTCATCGGGGAAGTCCGTGATCTCGAGACCATGGAAGCCGCGATCACCTTCGCCGAAACCGGTCACCTGTGCCTGGCCACACTGCACTCGAACAACGCCAACCAGGCCATCGAGCGAGTGATGAACTTTTTCCCGGTTGCGCGCCATCCGGAGATTTTCCTGCAGCTGTCCCTGAACCTGCGTGCGATCATCTCGCAACGGCTCATCCCGGGCGTGGATGGCAAGCGGGTGGCGGCGCTGGAAGTTCTGGTCGACACGCCGTGGATCAAGGATCTCATTAAGAAGGGGGAGGTAGACACGCTCAAGGAAGCGATGGAGAAGAGCACACAAGAGGGCGGGCAGACCTTCGACCAGGCGCTGTTTACCTTGTACGCGGAGGGACGGACCACTGAGGAGCAGGCCTTGAGCAATGCGGACAGCGTCAACAACCTTCGGATTCGCATCAGGAACCTGGATCTCTCCGGTTTGAAGGGCAGGCAGCGCCGCGCTGCCACGGCCCGTGGGAGCGATCACTTTCGCATCGAGGGCGCCCCTGGGAACCCGCACGTGCGCCGCGCCTAGCGACACGCTCAGCCCTGCTGCGAGCGGGTGGCGCCGCGCAACCAGTCCAGATAGGCGGCCAGGCCTGCCGTGATGGGAAGGGCGATCACCTCGGGCGTATCGTACGAGTGCAGCGCGGTGACACGGGCCGCAAGCTTCGCGAACAACCGTTTACGGGTCTTGATGACCAGGAGGTGCTCCCGCTCCCGCTGCACCTGCCCCTCCCACCAGTAGATCGACCGGACGGGCCCGACAAGGTTGACGCACGCGGCGAGGTGCTCCGTGACCAACGCTGCCGCGATGCGTTCGCCCTCCTCCTCCGACCCGACGGTCACCAGGACAACGATACAATCCGTGCTCGCCATTTCACCGCGCCGCACGCCACTCCGTCACCAGCGTGCGATAATCAATCGGTTGCACCGGCGCGGGGCTCCGCTTTCTCGTGGGCCAGCGGATGAGTCGCTGCCACCAGGGCGGGCGGACCCCGGCCACGCCGCGTCGAGGCAAGACACCGCGGGCACACAAGTACCCGCACACCGCGGTCGCACTCGGCCGCCCAAGATGCCCGCGCCGTACGATATCGGCCAGCGAGTTGGCCAGCCGGGCCGGTGTATAGCCCGAGTTGCCGATGAGACATTCGGCCACCCGTGAGACCGCCGGCAGGGTGAGGTGGCCGTCCTCGAACAGACAGGCGGCGGTTTGGAAGTAGTTGTAGGCAGGCACCAACCGTGCTCCGAAGAAGCGGAACGTCGTGGGTGGCGTGCGCCGTTCCAGGTTGATGTAGATCCTGCGCACGACATCACCCGCGGGCACCGCCATGGCAAGTTCCCGCGCCTGCGCATTCAGCCGCCAGTCAACGCCGATCGTAGCGAGCACCTCGCCCAGCTCGCTGGGTGTGAGGCGGCGCGCAACGACGTCAGCATACAAGGAATAAATGACCGGGTCCGATTCCCAGTCATCCCCGAAGAGGATTTCCTCGGATTCGGGCGGCATGGCCACCCGGCTCTTGAGCAGCTCGGTTAGCTTGAAGCCGACCTGCTCGCGCAAGTGGCGGAACCTACCGCGCATGAGGTGCTGCAGCTGATTTTTGAAGACAATGCCCTCGTACTGGATCCCGTCGAGCGCGAGCTTTTCTTTGACCGCCGTCGCGATCTGCGGCGGACTGGCGGAAATGAAGTAGATGCGCACGTCACGGCCCGCGTGCACAGCGACCTCGCGCAGTCCTCGGATCAGCGGAGCCACCCCAGGAACAGTGACTTTCTCTTCCGGTTTCTCGAACGGAATGCGCATGAGCTCGCGCAGTGATTCGAAATCGCTCTGCAGATACGTCTTGTCGAGGTCCCAGCGGAAGATGACCGGCGGAACAGAGGCAACGCGGGCGGAGCGGCGGTGCAGGAGCATCAGAGTTGTTCGATGGCCGTGGTGATCGCAGGGGTCACTCCTTCGCGGACCCCTTTGGCGGCGACCTTGACAGCGTTGGTGATGGCACGTGCGTTCGAACGGCCGTGAGACTTGATCAGCAGGTGCTCAAAGCCAAGGATCGGCGCTCCCCCGTAGGCCGCGTAGTCTGTCAGATCACGCAGCCGGCCGAACCCACTCGCCAACATCATGAGCCCCAACTTCCACCGCCAGTTTTCACGCGCCGCAGTCCCGGCCAGATCCACGACCAGCTCCGCTAATCCCTCCAGCATCTTGAGCACGACATTGCCGAGCAGCCCTTCACATACGATGACGTCGGCAGTTCCTTTGGCAAGGTCATTCCCTTCGATGTTCCCGACGAAGTTGATGCCACTGATGGCCTCGAGCCGGCGATACGCCTGCACGAGCACGTCGCCCCCTTTGGTCGGCTCGGCACCCATATTGAGCAAAGCGACCCGCGGGTTCCGCACCTTCGAGATGCCGCGCGCATAGGCGCTGCCCATCAACGCGAACTGCACCAGCTCGGTAGCATCGCACCGGATCGTCGCACCAACGTCCAACAGCAGTGCGAGCTGGTCCTGTCCCGGATACTCCGTGTGCCGGGGGTACACACTCGCTAAGGCAGCCCGGCGGACGCCCCGGATCGGCTTGAAGCACTGCGCACACGCGAGCACGGCCGCTCCGGTGTTTCCGGCTGTCACCAGCGCGTCGGCCTGGCCGGCGGCGACGAGACGCGCCGCGACCAGAATCGATGCCGAACGCTTGTGACGGACTGCTGTCTTGGGATCCTCCGCCATGGTGATGAAGTCGCGGGCCCGATGAATGCTGATGTTCTCCGGATTGTAGGAGACGGCGTTCAGCACCCGTTGGATCTGGGCCTCGTCTCCTACCAAGGTACACTGAATGTCCGTCTCGAGAGACACTTGCGCCACACCTCTGACGATCTCACCCGGGGCGAAGTCGCCGCCCATGGCATCGATGGCAATCGTCGGCATGTCTACGGCGCTGCTATCGGCGGTCGCCTGCGTTGCGCCGCCCGCAGGCGACCGCGTAGGGCGCGGGCGGTGACGCGGTACTTGAATGCCTTGCGGCCACTCACGAAGAGCACGGGAATCTCGTGGCCGAAGCGTGCCTCCAGGTCGCGGTCGCCAGCGATGTTGACCTCCTTCACCACGGCATCGAATTCGGGCGCGACGGAGCGCACGAGATTTTTCATCTCATCGCATAAATGGCACCCCGGCCGGCCGTAAAGTATCAGAGCGAGGCGCGCCACGCGTGTTGCATACCGTTGGAGAGCTTGGTTGACAAGATGGCGTGGTTCTTCTACATAGTTCAATTCCGGCGGGTGGAATTCAGCTATGCGTTACGCAGTCATTCGAACGGGCGGAAAACAGTATCGCGTCACCACCGGTGACGTCATCCGCGTGGAAAAGCTGGCGGGTGAGCCCGGGTCGGAAGTGGAATTCACTGACGTGCTCATGACAGCTGGGGACGATGGGCCCCGCGTGGGGACCCCGCTGGTTCCTGGCAGCCGGGTTCTGGCTGAAGTGATGCACCAAGGGAGAGCGAAGAAGGTGCTGGTGTTCAAGAAGAAGCGGCGCAAGAACTACCGCCGCCACCGCGGCCATCGCCAGTCATTCACCGCTGTCCGGGTCACGCAGATCGAACCAGGGGCCGAAGACCATGGCGCATAAGAAGGGGCAAGGAAGCAGCCGGAACGGCCGGGATAGTCACGGCCAGCGCCGCGGGGTGAAGGTCTTCGCGGGCCAGTTCGCGCGGGCTGGCCATATTCTGGTCCGGCAGGTGGGGACCCGCGTACATCCCGGCAATAACGTCGGCATGGGGCGCGACTTCACCCTGTTCGCCAAGATCGACGGCATCGTCCGATACGCGCGCGTCGGCAAGGACCGCAAACAGGTCCATATCTTCCCCGCCTAGCAGCCCGCGTGCGTCGCGCCTGTCGCTGCTGCGACAGGGGAGAGTACGCCTCCTCGTTACGGCCCGGTTTGCGGCTTTTCTTTCCACAGCTGGCGGGCTACGCTCCGCCACAGTCCACCATGAAGTTTATCGATGAAGCGGAAGTCGAGGTGCGGGCCGGCGATGGCGGACGCGGCTGCGTCAGTTTCCTGCGAGAAAAGCACCGGCCCCGCGGCGGGCCGAACGGCGGCGACGGCGGCGACGGCGGCGATGTCGTCTTCGTAGTTGACACGGGCCTGACGACATTACTTGACTTCAAGTTCCAGCCGCTGATTAGAGCCGAGCGCGGCGCGCATGGCCGGGGCAAGCAGCAGTCGGGCAAGCGGGGTGAGTCCCGTCATGTACGCGTTCCACTCGGAACCATCGTCCGCGACGCGGCAACTGGTGAGGTGATCGCGGACCTGCATGCCCCGGATGCGCGCGTCGTGGTGGCACGCGGGGGCCACGGCGGCCGCGGCAACATGCACTTCGCGACTCCGACCAACCAGGCCCCCCGGTTCGCTCAACCTGGAAGCCCCGGGCAGCAACGCCGCCTGCAGCTGGAGCTGCGGCTCATGGCCGACGTCGGACTGGTGGGCTATCCGAACGCCGGCAAGTCAACCTTGATCAGCAAAGTGTCCGCAGTCCGGCCCCGCATCGCTGCCTACCCGTTCAGCACGTTGGTGCCCCACCTCGGGGTCGTCCGTTTCGACGACGAAGGCAGCTTCGTCCTGGCGGACGTTCCAGGGTTGATCGAGGGCGCGCATCGGGGTGCCGGCCTCGGGCATCGGTTCCTTCGTCACCTTTCGCGCACCGGGCTCCTCATTCATCTGCTCGACGCCGGCGGCCTCAGCGGCCGCGACCCGATCAGCGACTACGACACCATCAACGAGGAACTGCATGCCTTCGATGTGGTACTGGCGGCCAAGCCGCAAGTCGTCGTGGCCAACAAGCTTGACCTGAGCGGGGCACGCGAGCGTTACCGTACCTTACAGGCTCACTTCGCACAGCGCGGCATCGAGTTGCACGGTATCTCCGCGGCGACGGGTGAAGGTGTAGCGGCGCTGATGCGCCTCGTCGGGCGGAGGTGGCACGCGTTGCGGCAGCGTGCCGGTACGGGCGCGCAGTACGCCGCTCGTGCCGCAGAACCATGAACCCCCAGCTCATCCACAAGCAGCGTTTGCTGCCGCGCGTGCGCCGCGCAGTGCTCAAGATCGGTAGCAGCATCCTGTCGGGACCGGACGGCATCGACCGCGCCCGATTACACACACGGGCGGAAGAAATCTGCCGCCTCCACGAGCAGGGAATGGAAATCGTGGTGGTCAGCTCGGGAGCCGTGGCTGCCGGCATGGCACGTCTGCGAATGAACGACCGTCCCAAGACTGTCCCGCAGCGCCAGGCGGCAGCGGCGGTCGGCCAAATCCACCTGATGGTGTTGTACGAAGAGTCCTTCGCGGCCTTTTCGACGCAGGTGGCGCAGATCCTGCTCACGCACGACGATCTCGCTGACCGCAGTCGCTACCTCAACGCGCGGCACACCATCGAAACGCTCATCGCTGCCGGAGTGATACCGGTGGCCAACGAAAATGACACGGTGGTCATTGACGAACTGAGACACTTCGGCGACAATGACAACCTTTCAGCGCTGATTGCGGGACTGGTCGAAGCGGACCTGTTGGTACTTCTGAGCGACGTGGCCGGGCTCTACACGACGGATCCGCGGGCGCACGCCGATGCCAAGCTGGTCAGCGTCGTGGAAGACCCCGAGCGGGCTGCCTCCGCCTACGCCATGCACGGGAGCGGCCCCCTGGGAACGGGGGGGATGGCGTCCAAGTTCGCCGCAGCGGTCAAGGCCGCCGCGGCGGGCATTCCGACCGCGATTGCCGACGGCCTGCACGCCGGCGTCCTGCCCAAGGTATTCGACGCGGGCGAAGCCGTCGGCACACTGGTTCTTCCCAAGAGCGATCGGCTTACCCGGCGTAAGCACTGGATCGCTTACACCCTCAAACCCAGCGGTACGGTAGTGGTCGATAAGGGAGCGCACGAGGCGATCACGCAGAGGGGCCGTAGCCTGTTGCCCAAGGGTGTCACGCACGTACAAGGGAGGTTCTCCAGCGGTGCGTGTGTCCGCTGTGTGGATACCCACGGTCGCGAGTTCGCCCGCGGCCTGGTCAACTACAGCGCCGCCGAGTTGGGCAAGATCAAGGGCGTGCATTCCGCCCGGATCGAAGCCGTGCTCGGCTACAAGCTCACCGACGAGGTCATCCATCGTGATAATCTCGTCTTGACCGCCACAAGCAGGGTGTGAGCGCGGCGCCCCGCAGCCAGCTCACGGCCCGCGGTGCTTGCGGAAATCCGGCCTGCGCTTTTCGATGAATGCGTTCCGCCCCTCCTGCGCCTCCGGTGTCTGGTAGTACAGCTGCAGCGCGCTAAAGCCCAGCTCCGTGATCCCGTGGATGTGATCGGTGTCGGCATTGAAGGAGTACTTCGCCAGTTTCAGGGCCGTGGGGCTCTTGTCCAGGAGTTCCCGGCACCATTGTTCCACCTCAGCCCGCAGCTGTGAGGGAGGCACTACCTTGTTGACCAGGCCCATCTCCCACGCCTCCTGTGCGCTGTATTGCCGGCACAGGTACCAGATCTCGCGGGCCTTCTTCTCGCCAACGATGCGCGCCAGATAGGCGGTGCCAAACCCAGGATCGATGCTGCCAACGCGCGGACCGGTCTGGCCGAAGATCGCGGTGTCGGCGGCGATCGACAAGTCACACAGTACTTGCAGGACGTGCCCGCCACCAATGGCATAGCCGTTCACCATCGCAATGACTGGCTTTGGAATGTTGCGAATGACGCTGTGGAGCGACGCGACATCCATACCAATGCCCGACGTCCCGGCGGCGTATCCGCTCGCCGAGCGATCCTTCTGATCGCCCCCCGAACAGAATGCCTTGTCGCCAGAGCCGGTGAGCACGACCACACCCACGTCCCGATCCGCCCACGCCTTCCGAAAGGCGGCGATCATTTCGTCAACCGTGCGGGCACGGAAGGCATTGCGGACGGCTGGGCGATTGATCGTTATCCAGCCGACCCCGTCGCGGGTGTCGTACAACACGTCCTCGAAGACCATGGTGGCGTCCCTCCTCACGGCGGGTCGCACGCGAGCAAACGCGGCCCGCCGTCCAATGGATTACGGCTCGACCTTCACCCCTCGCCAGAACACGACGTGATCTTTGATTTGCTTGGCCGCATCCTTCGGGTCTCGGTAATACCAGGCGGCGTTTTTGTTCGCCTCGCCATTGACGACAATGTCGTAGTAGCTTGCCGTTCCTTTCCAGGCGCAGACCGTCTGGGTCGCCGATTCCTTCAAGTAGCTCCGGTTGACCGTGCTGGGCGGAAAGTACTGGTTGCCCTCGACCACTTCGCAGCGATCGCTTTGTGCCAGCACCACCCCGTTCCATATTGCTCGTGGCATCTCGCTCCTCCCTGCCGCCGCGCGTCCGGCGCGACACGGTGCAATCCTACGCGTCAACGCCGACGGGTGGAAGCCCGGAGGCCCTCCTCGGCAGCCCGCTGGCAGCTGGTCGGGACCGGGGCAGTACGTGGGCCCGCAACCTGTGCAACAGAGGGTGGCGCATTGGCAGAGTTCAGGCGCTGTGGGTCGGTGCGCTTGGCAACCGCCCGCAGCGGGACTAAGAAAGCGAACATGGACCGCGTGAGCCAGATTACAAGGACACTCCGAGAGGCATTTGCCCCGGAACATCTTGCCGTTGAGGACGAGAGCGCCCTCCATGCCGGTCACGCCGGGGCGGCCTCGGGCGGCGGCCATTTTCGCGTCGTGATCGTTTCAGCATCCTTCCGTGGTCAAGAACCGGTGCAGCGCCACAGCGCCGTCTACGCTGCCCTCGGAGCCGCCATGAAGTCGGAGATTCATGCGCTGGCCCTGCGGACGCTGACACCGGAGGAATGGACGAGGGCTCAGGCATGAGCGGACGGCGTGCATGCCCTACCGGCCGCGAGGGTACGGTGTGAGCCTCGGCATGGGGTTGGGGTAGGGGAATCCTGGTGGAAACGGCTGACATCGTCATTATTGGGGCGGGTTTCGCCGGGGCGTCGACTGCCTATCATCTGGCGCGACGCGGCTTTCGCGACGTGTTGGTGCTCGAACGTGAGGCTGTGGCTGGCATGCACGCCTCCGGGCGCAATGCGGCGCTGGCCTTTCAGGTGCTGTCAGATCCGGTCGAGGCACAGCTGGCCGTGGAAGGTGCGCGCTTCATCGCTGCGCCACCCGAAGGCTTCTGCCCCACCCCCCTCATCCGGCGCTGCGGGTCGTTGCTGGTGGCTGGCGCACGCGGTGTGACACAACTCGCGGAGGCCCGCAGAGCGGGGCAGAGGCTTGGCGTTGACGGCGAGCTGATCACACGAGACGAAGCGATGCGGCGCGTTCCTCTCCTAGCGGGTGCCCCGTTTGGGCAGGCGTTCTGGAACCCCGCTGACGGTGTGGTCGACATCCACAGCCTTTTGCAGGGCTATCTGGCGGGCGCGCGCGCTGCGCGCGCCCGGGTGGCATACCGGCGCGCAATCACAGGCGTCCGCGTGAGCCACGGGCGCGTGGAAGCGGTGGACACCGATCGTGAGCGGGTGGCAACCCGGTGTGTGGTGAACGCTGCGGGGGCGTGGGCCGGCGAGATCGGGGTGCTCGCAGGTGTGGGTGCGCGCACCCTGGCGCCGCGCCGCCGGCATCTGTTTCAGACGGCCGTCGATGTGCCGGTGGCCCATGATTGGCCGTTTGTCTGGCACAATGACCTCGATGTCTATTTTCGCCCGGAGGGCGAGGGACTGCTGATGAGTCCGTGCGATGCGACGCCACATCCGCCGTGCGAGCCGGTCACGGACACGGCGGCAGAAGCGCTGCTGGCCGAGAAGGTTCAGCGGGCGTTTCCCGCTTTGGCGTCTGCACGCATCATGTCTGCCTGGGCCTGCCTGCGCACCTTCGCGCGTGACGAACGCTTCGTGATCGGCCGGGATCCGGAACTCGCCGGGCTCATCTGGGTTGCGGCGCTCGGCGGGCACGGCATGACCACGAGCGCTGCCGTCGGGCGACTCGGTGCCGCCGCGGTGCTCGGCGAGCCGTGCGCCAACTTACAGCCCTTCGCGCCCGACCGGCTCATCCCGCATGAGGCGCACGTGTCGCCGGCAGAGCGGGCCAGGTGACCGCGGGGGGCACCGCCCGTTCGTTGCTCGGTGCCTCAGAACTCCAGCTGGAATCGGCTCAGCACAGCGTTGTTCGAGTGCTTGTTTGGATTGGGCGCGCCTGCTCGTCGGTCGAAATGCGAATACACGTAGTCGAGCATGATCCGCGTGTACTCGTTCGGGTACCAATTGAGGCCGAGCGTCAAGGCGTGGAAGCGATTGCCCACCGGCTCTCCGCCCGCATCGAAATCGGACACCTCGGACCGTGCCGCCAGCTCCCAGGCGCCCGGCCCGAGACCGTCAGGGCCGAGAAAAGGTCGCTTGGGAACCAACCGAGTACTGTACTGCTTGCGCTCTCCCGTCAGCAACCAGGTGGCGGTGAGATATCCACCGTTCGACTCGACGTCGGGCAGATCGTTCCCGTCGGCTGCGAGGCCATCGCGCTCCTCCCTGGTGTGGATGAACTCCGTGGCAACCGAGTACGGCCCGGTATACAGCGCCGCGAAACCGTTCACTCGCAGGCGGTCTCCGCGCACGTCCACGGGCTCGAAGAAATCGAACCCGCTCGGCGTCCTACCTTTCACGCCCTTGTGCTCCGGCTCGTTGCCGAACGTGGCGGCACCGCCGATGGATAGACCGAGGTCGCTCCCCGTGTGCGCCAGCGGCTGGAGGACCAGTCGCGCCGCGATGTCCTTGGCACTGTTATTGTCCTTGCGATTCTGACCTGTGCCATTGAGGCCTGCAAGCTGGTATTGCACGAGACCGCCGAGCACGGTGCCGTCCAGCAGCAGTCCCACATCGCGCGACGGACTCACCGACGACAGCACGACCCCGGCGCGCTCCACCAACGGTATGTACCGTTTCGACTCCAGCGCCTCGTGACTGAACGGCACTTTGAACTGTCCGAGCGTGAGCCGCGCCCAGGGGAACGCGTCGAACCGGACGTACGCGTCGCGCAGCCCGTTGCTCGAACCAAACTCGTTCTGCAAGCGAGCAGTGAAGGCGTGGAAGAAGTGACCCGTCACCGCCAGGCGCGCGCGATCGACGAAGACGCTGTCATTCTGCGTCGTCCCCGGTTCGAAGAAAAAGGAATGCACCGCGATCCGTCCGTTGATCTTGAGGTCGAAATTCGCCCCCGCTGGCTGGAAGATGATGCCCTTCTTGTACATCACGGGCAGTACGTGCGGGGCAGCCTTGACCACAGCTGCCGGCGCGCCACCGCCGGCCAGGCTCCGGTACTCCTCGTCCGTGAGCACCCCCTTACGCCGCAACAGCTTCAAGAGCTGCTCGTTCGGCTGCGGCGCAGTCTGTTTCGTGCCCGGAGCCTGACCTTGCCTTAGTTGTTCGTACTCACTGCTGGTCAGCACCCCCTTTTTTCGCAGGATGTCCAGCAGCGACGGGGGCGCCGCGGCGTGCGCCGCGAACGCGCAGAGACCGATCAGGTTGAAACAGAGGACGCACAGGCACCCGCGCCCCCAGGCAGGTAGCCACCTCCAGCGCTGCATCCCGACCACAGCCATCCCCAGGCTATGTGTACCCAACGCGTTGGGTTGTCAAACCCAGTGAACTGCGACGGACCTGCTAGGAATCGAAGGCGAACAACACTTTCACGGCACCGGAGGCGCCTTGGTCATGCGTGGAGCGGAACGCTTCCTTGTAGTCCTCGAGGCGGAAGCGGTGCGTGATGATCGGCGTGACGTCGATGTGGTTCTGCGCAATCAGATCGAAGTAGTGCCGCATCGCGTGTTGCCGCTTCCCCTGCCATTCTTCCACACCGAAGGCGTTTGAACCGACCAGATTGATCTCCTTGAAATAGTGCGGCGACCACTCGAAACGCGCTGGCGTGTCCACACCGGACAGTACGACCGTCGAGCGGGGCCCGGCGATGCGGATAGAGACTTCGATGCTTTCTGCCGTACCCACGGTGTTGTAAATGACGCGTACCCCGCGGGTGCCATGGAGCATGGGAAGTCCTTCCACGCCCTCCACCGGCGGAAGAAGCTCCGATGCGCCGGTGATGTCCTTGAAGCGTTCGATAATGCCCAGCGTCGGGCGCCAGGGAATCACCTCGACCACCCCGAGCCGTTCGGCCAAACGAGCCTGATGCTCGAAGCGTGTGATCGCGTAGACCCTGACGTCGAACAGCTTCTTCAAGATCTCGACGGCGCAGAGGCCGAGCGTGCCACAGCCGTAGACGACCACGAGGTCTCCAGCATTGGGGGGGTGGCGTAGGATTGAATGCAGGCTGACGGAGAAAGGGTCGGCCAACACCGCCGCGTCATCGCTGATCCCCTCCGGCACGGGGATCGCCATGCTCTCATGCGCCGGTAGATACGGGGCGAAGCCGCCGGACGCGTCGCGACAAGTTCCGGTATGGATACCGGGGCAGAGACGGCCGCGCTTGAAATTGACGCACAGCGAGTACTGGCCCTCCTGACACGCCTCGCACAGTGGCGTGATCCCACGCGGGGCGCACGATAGCCATGGGTTGAGCACGACACGCTGCCCGACCTGCAGCCCCTTCACGGCGGTGCCAACCGCCGCAATGGTTCCCACAACCTCGTGTCCCATCACTTGCGGAAAGGTGGCCACGGTGGCCAGCGGGCTGTCGATCCCCTCGAAATCGATGAAGACCTGCTTGTAGTCGCTGCCGCACATCCCGCAGAGGCGGGTCTTGAGCAGGACCCAATCAGGGAACGGCACCTCGGGATCGGGGATGTCCGTCAGTGTGATGGGCGAATGCGCCCCGAGATACGCCTCCTTATTCTCTCTGGCCTCCTGAATGAGGTGGATCACCTCATCCACTTTGACGTCAAAAACAAGTGCTTTCATGCCAGCCTCCTGGGATCTCTGGTCTCGTGCCCGGCAAGCGCCGCGGCCTCTGTGTGTCCGCGATGTCGCCCACCTCATCGTCTGCAAACGTCACGGGCGTTTCCATTCAGGGTCTTCCTTCGGCGGCTTACGTACCACGACTACGGTCATTCTCGCGGCGTGTGAGCCGACACGACGGCAACCACGATATCCTTACCGCCTCCACGTTCATCGTGCCAGCGGAGGAAGAGTCGGGTATTCGGGTGGTCGGTGTCGCCGCAAACTCATCCGTGTCGGTGACGGTGGGGCAAGCAGGTGAGCGTGAGCCGGGCGTTCCCCGGTGGGCTGCACGATGCGTAACATGGTACAAGTGAGATCTGATGTGCGGAAATGGGCGTCCAACGAGGATCAGTCCGCGGGATTTCGATGCCGTCATCCTCGACCTCGACGGCGTGGTGACCCGTACCGCAGCGCTGCACGCACAAGCGTGGAAGAGATTGTTCGACGAATACCTCACGCGCCACGCTGCACGTGCGGGCGAAGCATTCAAACCTTTTGATATCGATATCGACTACCGGTCATACGTCGACGGGAAGCCGCGCTACGAAGGCGTGCGAAGTTTCCTCGCGTCGCGCGGCATTGCGCTTCCCGATGGCACGCCGGCTGATGATGCAGGGCTGGAGACGGTATGTGGGCTCGGAAACAGGAAGGATGCGTACTTCCAGGAGTCTCTGCGGCAACATGGGGTGGAGGTGTACGATTCCACCGTTGCCTTCATTCGCTCCGTACGGTCGCGCGGGCTCAAGATCGCGGTCGCGTCATCGAGCAAGAACTGTGCAGCTGTACTCGAGGCTGCACAACTTACCAACCTGTTCGAGGCACGTGTCGACGGCATCGAGATCGAACGGCTCAACCTCCAAGGCAAACCGAACCCAGACATGTTTCTCGAAGCTGCGAAGCGGCTGAACGTGGAGCCCAGGCGGGCAGTTGTCGTCGAAGATGCGGTGGCGGGCGTGCAGGCGGGACGCCGCGGCGGCTTCGGGCTGGTGGTCGGTGTGGACCGCGCGGGCCACGCGGCAGCGCTGCGAGCCAACGGCGCCGATGTCGTGGTCTCCGACCTGGGAACACTCGTCCCCAGGGATACTGGCGTAGGCCCACGAATCACCACCGAGCTCCCCTCCGCTCTCGATGCGCTGCACGAAATCACGCGCAGGGCCACCGGCCAGCGAGTGGCCGTCTTCCTCGACTACGATGGAACGCTCACGCCGATCGTGGAACGGGCCCAGTTTGCGGTTCTGTCGGAAAACATGAAGAGGACGGTCCGCGACCTTGCCGGGCGCTGTATGGTGGCGATCGTCAGCGGCCGCGACCGCGTCGATGTCGAACAAATGGTGCGACTCGACTCGGTGTTCTACGCCGGGAGCCACGGCTTCGACATCAGCGGGCCCGGCGGGTGCCGCATGGAGCACGAAGAAGGTGCCCGGTACGTGCCGATTCTCCGCCAGGCCGAAACTGAGCTCCGCCAGAGGTTGCAAGATATTGAAGGGGTGATCGTCGAGAGCAAGAAGTTCGCGGTTGCCGTCCATTATCGTCTGATCTGCGATGAGGATCTGCACACCGTCGAAGAGGTGGTTGACACGGTCGCGGCGTCGAGGCCCACCCTGCGCAAGACTGGCGGGAAGAAGGTCTTCGAGCTGCGGCCGCGGCTCGACTGGGATAAGGGCCAGGCCGTGCGGTGGCTCCTCGAAGCCCTTGGTATGACCGGCCCGGGTGTTCTGAGCATGTACCTTGGCGACGATCTGACGGACGAGGATGCTTTTGCCGCGTTAGCTGAGCACGGCATCGGCATTGTCGTGGAGACGGGGCGGCGGCCGACGCACGCCCATTACAAGTTGCGCGATCCGGCGGAGGTCGAGATTTTTTTGGGCCGTTTGGTCGCGGCCATCGACAGCGAACGCCCATGAACCCCTGGTCGCTGGTGTACGACACCTTCGATCCCGCTCAGGAGACCCTGCGTGAAGCCCTGTGCACGCTCGGCAACGGGTACTTCGCCACGCGCGGAGCCGCCCCCGAGGCCGTAGCCGACGCCGTGCATTATCCGGGTACGTACGTGGCCGGGTGCTATAACCGCCTCCGGAGCGAAATTGCTGGCCGGGTGGTGGAAAACGAAGACCTGGTGAACGTGCCGAACTGGTTGCCGCTCACCTTTCGCGTTGCCGGCGGTGAGTGGTTCAACCTACAGGCGGTGCAGATTCTGTCGTATCTGCAGAAGCTGGACTTCAAACAGGGCATCCTGCTCCGGACCGTGCGGTTCCGCGATGCACGGGGCAGGGAAACCACGCTGAGCAGCCGCCGCCTCGTGCACATGTCCAGACCGCATTTCGCAGCGCTCGAGACCACGCTCACGGCAGAGAACTGGTCTGGCCGCGTGGATGTTCGGTCGGCACTCGACGGCCGGGTGCGGAACACCGGCGTCAAGCGTTACCGGGATCTCAATAGCCACCACCTGCGTCCGCTGGAGGCCCGCGCGATCGCCACCGACGCCCTCTACCTGAAGGTCTACACCTGCCAGTCGGAGATTCGGCTGGCGGAGGCCGCGAGAACGCGCGTCTTCCAGGGCGGTGTGCCGGTGGCAGTTCAGCGCCAGACGATCGAGCGGCCAGGCTACGTCGCCCACAAGTGGGCGGTCGAGCTGTGCCAAGGTCGGGCGGTGACGGTGGAGAAGATCGGGGTGCTGTACACTTCTCAAGATCACGCGATCTCCGAGTGCGGCCTCGAAGCCCGCCAGGCGGCAACGAACGCCCCGCGCTTCGACGAACTGCTGCAGTCGCACACGCAGGCCTGGGCGAACCTCTGGAAACGGCTCGACGTTGGCATTGAAGCGGATCAACCTGACGGCGAACGCGTGGCTGGCATCGTGCGCCTGCACGTATTTCACCTGTTGCAGACCGCCTCTCCGAACAGCATGGACCTCGATGCCGGTGTCCCGGCGCGGGGCTGGCACGGTGAAGCCTACCGTGGCCATGTCTTCTGGGACGAGCTGTTCGTGCTCCCGTCGCTGAACCTGCGCATCTCGGAGATCACGCGCGCTCTGTTGCAGTATCGCTTTCGGCGTCTCGGTGCTGCGCGCAGCGCGGCCCGCGCGGCCGGGTTCCGCGGCGCCATGTACCCGTGGCAAAGCGGCAGTGACGGCCGCGAAGAAAGTCAGACGTTCCACCTCAACCCGAATTCGGGACGGTGGATTCCCGACAACACGCGCTTGCAACGGCACGTCAACGCGGCGATCGCGTACAACGTGTGGCATTACTACCAGGTCACGGGGGATATGGAGTTCCTGTCCTTCTACGGGGCGGAGATGATTCTTGAGATCGCCCGCTTCTGGGCCAGCGTGGCCACGTACAATGGGCCGCGTGATCGCTACGAGATCCTCGGTGTGATGGGACCCGACGAGTACCACGACCGCTACCCGGGTGCGCAGCAGCCGGGTCTGAATAACAACGCCTGCACCAACGTGATGGCCGTGTGGGTCTTGTGCCGCGCGTTGGAGCTCGTCCAGGACGGCCTGCTCCCGGACGATCGGCGCGAGGAGCTGTGCAGCGAGTTGCGACTCGATCCGGCTGAAATCGCGCACTGGGAAGACGTCAGCCGCAAGATGCGTGTGGTCTTCCACGACGACGGGATCGTCAGCCAGTTTGAAGGGTACGACCGGTTGGAAGAGTTTGATTGGGAAGGGTATCGGACGCGGTACGTCGATATTCAGCGGCTCGATCGCATCCTCGAAGCCGAGGGTGACACGCCGAATCGGTACAAGGCGTCGAAGCAAGCCGATGTCTTGATGCTCTTCTACCTCTTTTCTGCCGAGGAGCTAAGCGCACTTTTCGAACGCCTCGGGTATCCTTTCGCATCCGACACCATCCCCAAAAACATCGACTACTACGTGCGGCGCACCTCCCACGGCTCGACGCTGAGCGGCGTGGTGCATTCCTGGGTCCTGGCGCGCTCCGACCGGGCCCGCTCCTGGGAACTGTTCATCCAGGCCTTGCAGAGCGACGTGGCAGACATCCAGGGAGGCACGACGGCCGAGGGCATTCACCTCGGGGCCATGGCTGGCACGATTGATGTGGTCCAGCGGTGCTATACCGGCATCGAGACCCGCGGTGACACGCTGTGGTTCAACCCCTGCCTGCCGCAAGAGCACCTGCGATTACGCTTGCGCATCCGCTACCGCGGCCACTCGCTCGATGTGGAGGTCACGCAAGACAAGCTGAAAGTACGGGCGTTGCGCGGCACGGCCCGACGCATCACGATTGGCGTTCGAGACCAGATTCACGAGCTCGTGGCCGGAGCGGTCAAGGAGTTTCCCTTGTGAGACGGCGGCACAGCGTTGGCCGGTGCCTCAGCCGGCGCCAGCGGCCGGTCCTACTCCCAGCCGTTCGGCGAGCCGGAGGGCGTCGTGCGGTGCGTGCGCCTGTTGGTCGTTGTCGAAGTACACGTAGACGTCGCGCGTCTTCCGCCGTGGGGCACTCCACGCCGTGATTCGGTGTGCGTCCGCCGGCTCCTGGCCCGCGTGCCACTGGCGGATCCGCTGGGCCCACCACGCAAGCTTGCTATCGTCGTACGCGCTCGCGTAAGTCACTGGCGAGCCGTGCAGCCGAAGGTACACGTACCCGGCGCTGATCTCCTCGACGTAGGGCCAGGCGCCGCTGTCAGCGAACACGATCGCTACCCCGCGGGCTCGCACAAGGCGGACGAACGCAGGGACGAGAAAGCTTCGGTGGCGTACCTCGATCGCGTAGCGTAGCGGCCGTTTCCTGTCCGTCCGCGTCCAGCTCCGTCCCTTCATGCGCCCGTCGTGCCTACTGGCGAGGCGGGCGGCGCTTTCGGTGTCGCGCGGGAGCAGTTCAAGGAACGTTGCGAGCCGCGTCGCGTGAAACCCGAGCCCCGCGGGCAACTGCCAGACGATCGGTCCGAGTTTTTCCTTCAAGAGAAGCACGCCGGAGGCGAAAAAGTTGGCGAGCGGGGTCTGCGGATCGGTGAGCTTCTTGTTGTGCGTGATGAAGCGGTTGCCTTTTACTGCGAAGAGGAAGTGAGCCGGACTCTGCTGGTACCAGGCGCGGTAGGAGTCGGGGCGCTGCAGAGCATAGAAGGAACTGTTCAGCTCAATGGAGTTGAACAGCCGGCTGGCGTACTCGAGCTGGCGCCGGCGTGGCAGGTCAAGCGGATAGAACGCTCCCCGCCAGTCGTCGTAGGTCCAACCCGATACACCAATCCGGATCGTCACGGCGTACTGGCTGCCGCACAACCCCGGAGCGCGTTGTTGACCGCCCTCAAGATCTCGTCGATCGTGATCCGGCCGTCTTGGGTCTGATCGCCAGCTTCACAGGACGTCACCTCCGAACCGCCCAAGGCGATATTCACCAGGGTGACGACCTCATCGACCGTGATCGTACCTGAGCCGTTGCAGTCGCCCGCACAGGGGCTGGAAGTCGGCGTCGCGCTCGGCACGATAGTAGGCGTCACGGTCGCCGTCCGGGTCGGCGTTGCCGTGGGCGTATCCGCCGCCGTCTTTGTCGCGGTGGGCCGCACGGTCGCAGTGGCGGCGCTCGTTGGCGTGAGGGTCGGCGTACTTGACGGGAGTGGGGTTGTGGTTGGCGTGGTAGTCGAGGAAACCGTTGGCGTGCGCGAGGGGGTGTGTGATGGTGTCGGGGTCGGCGTAAACGCAACGCATTCGCCTGTGGACCCGACGCAGCTAGCCCTGAAGACGATCACACAGTCGCCACACCCGCCACCGACTGGCACGCCACACAGACGCGGATCGCTGCACTGGCAGCAGTCCGCAGGTCCCGCTGTATGGGTGCCGGCCGCCGTTGCAGTCGCCGTCGCTGGGGGAGCGACCGTGGGTGAGATGGTCGGTGTCCCTAACGGCGGCGTGTCTGTCGGGCTGCCCGCTGGCATACCAGTCGTCGTTGCCGTGGCGGTTGGACCGACCGCACCTGGTGCCTCGACAGCCCCGATGTCGCAAACGGGGGCGCCGTCGGCGTTTCCATCGGTCGGGCGCGGCGCCCCGCGTTGATCGGTTGCCGGGCAGCCGGCATTGTCGCCGGCATCGATAGCCGGGCTGCCCGGCAGCAACGCGTGGGTCAACGTGCTGCCGCCGTTGTCGCGGAGCGCATCGAGCATGGGATCCGTGTTGTGCAGGTCTCCGTTCTCCCGGAAGAGGCAGGTATCAAACCTGTCGATGTTGTGGCCGAGCGAGATGACGACGCGCCCCGCACAGGTGAAGCCGATAGGGCTGTTTCCCACGATGGTATTCAGGAGCTGCACGGTCCCGAAGTTGTGGACCCCGGCGCCGGTCGTTGCGGAGTTGTCGCTGATGGTGACGTTGGCCAGCTGGGCCGTGGCGCCAAGGCAGGGAGCAGCGCCAGCGGGGCAATTGGCGATACCACCTCCGCGTGCGGCCGTGTTGCTGCTGAGGGTGACGTTGGTCAGCTGCACGCTGCCCGCTGCAACGTTGGCGATGCCGCCGCCATCCGTGGCGGTGTTCCCTCTGATAGTCAGGGCAGTGAGCGCCAGCGTACCGGTGTTGCGGATGCCGCCGCCAGCCGTGCCGGCGGCGTTTCCGTTTTGCACGGTAATCTGGGAAATCACCACGTTGGCCGGGGCTAGAATGTCGAGCACGCGGTCCAACCCGCCGCCATCGATGATCACCATCCCGGTTCCGGAGCCTGTGAGTGTGAGGTCGCTCAGGATGTCCAGGTCGCCGCTGGCAGCTGCGTCTTCGTTCGTGCCCGGGATCGAGAGGGTGTAGGTTGCCGGGAGGAGCTCGACACGGTCGGCATCGGGAAACGCGTTGGCTTCCTGAATAGCCGCACGCAACGCGCAGGCCCCAGTCTCCGTGGCGCACAGGCCATCGCCCGGGACAGCGTCCGCCGCGTCGGCCGGGCTGTCGACGACAAACGTAGCGGCGCGCGTTGCTGGTGCCAGCCCGATGAGCAGCACCAACACGGCGGTCACGAGGCCGCGCGATCCTGTTATCCCGCCGCGGCTGCCAACCTCAATCCGAAGATAACAGCGGGCCTTTATTGCTGCCTCCCCCTTTGACAAAGGGGGATCGAGGGGGATTTTGCGATGCGCCATCGAATC
>JBHHYR010000018.1:0-34571 GCA_046757585.1 Binatia bacterium
TCGCTCAATTACCGGCTACCTGGCGCACGCGGGGTGGTGGGCCTCATCAGTCCGGTAAGCCAACCGTACTGCGGCAACTGCAATCGCATGCGCCTGACCGCAGACGGGAAATTCCACCTCTGTCTGCTCAACGACGATGAGCTGGACCTCGCCCACGCGCTGCGCAACGGGGCACACGACGGCGTGATCCAGAGACTCCTCCTGCAAGCGGTCGGCGCCAAACCGACTGGCCATCACTTGGACCGTGGCGTCTCCACGGAACGGCGGGACATGTATCAGCTCGGCGGCTAACGCGCTCGGCCCTGTACGGGCAACTCACGGGTTCGTAACCGGCACGCCAGTCGCGTCAGCGATAGCCTGTTGCACTTTGCGATTCGCAACGACGCGCGTGAAGGCGTCTCGGTTGATCTCGGCGACGCTGTCGCCGCTGGCGTTGAACGCAGCGACCTCGGCCTTTTCCAAAATGTTCTGCAACCCTTCGGTCTTGAAGTCGCACAGCTGAACGGGCGGCGCCCGTGTGAGGCGGTCCAGGACCACCCGCACCACCGCTTCACTGACGGCATCGATGTTCGTCCTGCGGGAGACGACGAACGCCCGAGTCAACAACTCGCCACCCCCCGTTGCAACCATCAAACGACAATCATCGAGGTTAGCGGCGGCCGAATTCACGATCTCGTAGAAACCATCGCCCTCCGTCCGGGCATTGGCGAGCAGCTGCGGCGTATCGATCTGCCCGTCCTTGGCGTCGAGAAAATTGACCCGCGATAGAGCCACGTTCAAGATCCCCATCGCCGGCATGACGTTCCGCAATGCGTACGCGGGCCGGGCCAAGGCGAGCCGATCGGGCCATCGCCACCACCCGTGCTTCGCAGCGAACTGGCCGTTGGGCGCCAGGATCACGCCGCTCACTGCTGGTGAGATCACGCGGGGCGTCGGCGGCAGCGTCACGCTCACGCTTCCATCGCTTCCGCATCCCACAGCGCTCAGCGCCACCAGGCCAACCATTACCCCTAGCCCCCCCCCAGATCTCTTTTCAGTCGTTCGTGCTACGCCCGTCATCGACGCTCTCCATGACAACACCGTAACTGACCATCCTGCGACGCCGATTGTCAAGCCGTTGATGGCGGAGCACGCTGTTGTTCCAAGCACGCAAAACCGAATTGGGCTGGCGAGAGGCCGTCTTTCATGGTACAGGCTGCGGCCCATACGGTGTCAGGTGGCTGAGCACGCACTAGCAGGAATTCGCGTCGTCGAGTGCGGCAACATGGTCTCCGCGGCATACGCCGCTAAGCTCATGGCCGACCTGGGCGCCGACGTCGTCAAGGTCGAAGCTCCCAGCGGGGGCGATCCGGCGAGGCGGCGCGGCCCCTTTCCCGGCGGTGTTGCGCATCCCGAAAAGAGCGGACTGTTTCTGTACCTGAATATGAACAAGCGGGGCATCACGCTCGATTTGACCCAACGCCGCGGTCAGGAAATCCTCCTTGCCTTGGTGGCCGACAGTGATCTCCTCGTGCACAATTTCGCCCCCTCCGACATGCCCAAGATGGGTATCGATTTCGAAGCCTTCTCACAGCGCAATCCCGGGCTCGTCCTGGCGTCGATTGCCCCGTTTGGCTTCACCGGACCGCATCGTAACTACGAAGCGACCGATCTCACACTATGGAATGCCGGTGGAGTAGCGGCCCTCAACGGCGGAGGCCCCGGCACGGATGACATGCCACCGCTCAAGGTGTTCGGGCAGCAATCCGAGTTCCAAGGCGGCCTCAACGCCGCAGTAGCAAGTCTTGGCGCTTTGTTTGGCCGACTGCGCACTGGCAAAGGTCAGCACGTGTCGATATCCGTGCAGGAATCCATCGCCTCCATTCTGGAACTGACTTTCGAGTACTGGCCCTACATGGGCCTCGTGGCATCGCGTCTGGGGCAGAAGCCCATTCAGCCGCTTGATTTTCTCGAGTGCCGTGATGGATGGATCTTTCTCTGCTGCGTCGAGGAGCGCCAGTGGCGTGCCTGGGTGGAACTGATGGGGAACCCCGAGTGGGCGGGCATGGAGCTGTTCGAGAACCGTCTCACGCGTGCCGCCAACTGGGATGCACTCAAGCTGTTCCTGCAAGACTGGGTCCGCGGACACAGCGTTGGCGAACTCTATCGCGCCGGCCAGGCCCGCCGCGTACCGCTGGCGCCCGTTTCCACCATGGGAGATTTGTTTGCGTCAGATCATCTGAAGTCCCGCGGCTTCTTCGCCGTGCTGGACCATCCCTGCGCGGGCCGTTTGACGTACCCGAACGCGCCCTACCAGCTCTCGCTCACCCCGTGCAGCATCCGTCGTCCAGCGCCACTGCTGGGACAGGACAACCAGGAAGTGTACGGGCAACAGCTAGGGATTGAAGCCGCGGAGATCGCGGCCCTCCGCGCCAGCGGGGTCGTGTAGCAGCGATGGCAGACTCGCGGCCCCTGGCAGGCATCCGTGTCGCGGACTTCACCTGGGTCTGGGCCGGGCCGTTTTGCACCTTGCAGCTGGCGCATCTGGGCGCCGAGGTCATCCGGATTGAAACCGCCACCCGGCCGTGCGTGACCCGTATGCTCCCGCCGTGGGCCGACGGCGAGTTTGGCGTCAACCGCAGCGGGTACTTCAACCAGTACAACCAAGGCAAACTGAGCCTGGCGCTCGACCTCAAACAGCCCGCGGCCGTCCCGATCGCGAAAGACCTCGTGGCCAAGAGCGACATCGTTTGCGAAAACTTTGCTCCGGGAGTCATGGACCGCCTCGGGCTCGGCTATTCGGCCCTGCGGGAGGTGAAGCCGGACCTCATCATGATTGCGTTGTCTGGGTACGGTGCCACAGGGCCTGAACGCGATTTTGTTTCGTACGGACCGGCACAGGTGCCCCTGTCCGGAATGTCTTCGCTGACCGGCTACCGGGACTGGCCGCCGATGCATGTCGGCGTTTCCTACGGTGATCCCACCGGCGGCCTGCACGGCGCTTGCGCGGTGCTCGCTGCCCTGCTGTACCGTGCCCGCACCGGCCGTGGCCAATTCATCGATCTGTCGCAGGAGGAAACGACCATCGCGGTCCTGCCCGAAGGCATGATGGACTACAGCATGAACAAAACTCAACCGCCACGTGATGGCAACCGCGATCCTTTCATGGCACCGCACGGCGTGTTCCGTTGTGCCGGCGAGCAACGCTGGGTTACCATCGCAGTCCGCAACGACGCCGAATGGGTACGCTTTGCACGCACGATTGGACGTCCTGAACTCGGGACCGATCCGCGGTACGCTACCCTGGCGAGCCGCAAGGCTCACGAGGATCAGCTCGAGGCGATCGTCACCGAGTGGACCGATCAGCGATCCCCCGAGGAGGTCACCGGCCTACTACAAGCGGAACGGATTCCAGCGTTTCCCTCGTACAGCACGAAGGACTTGGCGGAAGACGCGCATCTCAGGGAGGCGGGCTTTTTCGTGTACCTCGATCATCCTGAAGTCGGGCGCCGCCAGCACCTCGGCATACCGTGGCGCATGCCGGGCACCCCGTGCGAGATACGCCGCCCTGCGCCTTGCCTGGGTGAGCACACCGATCATGTCCTGTCCAAAATACTCAACTACTCGGCCGATCGGATCGCACGTCTCAGAGCGGAGAAGGTAGTCAATTAGAACCCGCCCGCAGTTTCGGAGGTACTTCGAAGGCGCAGCGGACCGTGTGCCCCGGTACTGTCGCTCGGCTCTGCCGATGCCGCTCCGTCCCTTGTGAGAAAGTAGAGACGCTGTTATACGTTATGATCGGATGCCTGGGGAACGGCGACGGATACACGAACTCTTCGTCCTGAACATCGCCCTACAACTCTTCGATGCCGTAGCAACCTATCAGGGCATACGAATCGGCTGGAGGGAGGCCAACCCGATTCTCGCCACCGCCTTCAGCTACTTCGGTGTGGGCCCCGCGTTGCTGCTCTTCAAGGCTAAGGCGTGCGGGTTGCTCTTCTTGCTCAACCGCAGCACGGAGCAGCGCATCGTCGTCCCCGCCCTGTATCTGCTGGCAGGCGTCTATTGTGTTATGTCGCTCGTGCCGTGGCTGCTCAAATACGCCACGCTTCTGCTCCAAGTCATCTAGCAGCCCGTTGAAAAACAGGACTCCTACTGCGGGCGGCTATTTTCCGCCAGCTCTGCGTTGCCGAATCCTCAACAAAATCATCGGATTTGCCTCCGGTTCGGCGCCTTGATCTGACGGAAAATCGCTCGCCCTCGCTACGGCGCCTGTTTTCCAACGGACTGCTAGGCCTTTAGAGCTGGGACCTTCCCACCTCCTGCAGCGGCAGAGTGGAGGATTTCGTCACTGGTTACCGAGGATCACGATCCCTGACACGGCACCTGGTCCGCCAACATTATGGGCAAGACCGAGTTTGGGATCCTTGACCTGCCGTGGGCCACATTCCCCGCGGAGTTGCTGGACACACTCGTAGATCATCCGGACACCGCTCGCGCCGATCGGATGCCCGAACGACTTCAGCCCCCCACTAGGGTTGATGGGAATATCACCGGAAAGAGACGTGCGGCCCTCGGCGGCAAGTCGACCGCCCTCCCCTTTGGCACAGAACCCAAGGTCCTCCGTGTTCGAGATCTCCGTCCAGGTAAAACAATCATGCACCTCCGCAAAACTGATGTCGCGCGCTGAAATGCCCGCCATCCGGTAGGCTTGCTGCGCAGCCATCTGGGTGGAACGGAAGCCGAGGTAGTCGAAGGTCGGGTCGAAATACGGCCGCCCCGTCGTCACCGCCAACCCAAACCCCTTAACGAACACGTAGTCCGTCCGGAACCGTTTGGCGAGGTCAGCCCGGCAGAGAATCGCGGCGGCGGCACCATCGGTGGTAGGACAGCAATCGAACAAGCCGAACGGCCACGCGATGATCGGGGCCGCGAGGACCTTTTCCTCCGTCACTTCCATGCGCAAGTGTGCCTTCGGGTTGCGGGCGCCGTTGTAATGGTTCTTCACCGCCACTTTCGCCAGTATCTCGCGCCCGACCCCGAAGGTATGCATGTATCGGTTGGCAGCCAGGGCAAAGAGGCCGGGCGCCGAGTTGCCTTTCGCCAGCAGTGGATGACCGAATCGGGGCAGGCCGCGCCCCCCCCGGTCTTTCAGCTTCTCCGCCCCCAACACCAGCACGATGTCATACACACCCGATCCAATCGCCAGACAGCCGTTACGGAACGCGTCGGTGCCGGTCGCGCAGTAGTTCTCGACGCGGGTGATGGGACGGTCGTACAACCGCAGCGCATCTCCCAGTGAAACCGCGGCCTTGCCACCGGACGGCCCGGGCATGTACGTCCCAAGGTAGGCCGCCTGAATCTCCTGCGGATCAATCCCCGCGTCCTCGTACGCATCAAACGCCGCAGCGCAGATCAGTTCCTCGTAGCTGGTTTCAAACAGGTCGCCGAACTTCGTACAGCCGACACCCACGACTGCAACTCGATCCTTCATCGTGCAGCCCTCAACGTACTGGACGCGCCTTCCAAAAATAGTTGTGGTTGCCGCCGCCCTCGTGTAGGCGGCGAAACGTCAGCGTCACGGCGGCACCGATCGCGACTTCCTCATTCACGAAGTCCGTCACCTGCAGATACAGACGCCCGCCGCCGTCCATATCGACTACTGCCATCGGCAGCGGATGTTCGATATTGGCGATCAGGTGATCCACCGTGAACGTGAAAACCGTCCCGTGCTTACGCAGCTTATGATCCGCCAAGCGGTCGCGTGCCTGGCACCGTATGCAGACCCGAGCGATCGGGAACTGTACGGTGCCGCAGGCCTCGCAGCGGCTGCCGTACAGCCGGATGTCCTGCTTCAATTCCTTGAACGCCAACACATTGTTGATCGCCTCGCCAGCGCCGTCCACCTCGACGATGCGCCGAAACTTGAGATACCTGTCATAGGACGGGAGGGGCAGCTTGCTCTCGACCCACTGCTTCCACGAGCGTTGCGCCCGGCCACGGGAGACCTGGTCGGTCACGCGCAGCAGCGCAGCGTCGGCCCCCTCCCCGTAGCCGCCGGCAATGATCCAGTCTCCCGGGGCAGCCTCGTCCAAAGCTGCGCCTACGGCGAGCAACGGATCGGCGACACCCGCACTACCAATGCTGGTGACCGTCGGGGGAACCAACTGCCGCACCGGGTCGAAACCAAGTTGCTTCACGAGATCGCGCGCCGCACGCGTGTCCGGTGCGTAGAGCGCAAGCCGTGCAATCGCCTCCGGCTGCAGCCGCTGCGCGCTGAGCAGCGCTCGGATCGCCTCACCCAGGTCCCTGGCGTACCCAAACGTGTTCGAGAACTTGCCGGGGAACGCCTGCAGAAATCGCTCGCCGTCCGTGCGCCAGAGATGCGTAAACTCTTCCGAGACGAATGCCGTCTGGACAATCTCCGCGAGGACGCCGTCGCGGCCGATACGCACGGCGGCGGCCGCATCCCCCAGCAGGCCCTCCATTTCCGATTCCGGGGCTGCCAGCCGCGTGTCCGCCACGCTGACCAGCACGTCATTGAGCCTACCGGCCTGCACCGCATTCGCCGCCGCGAGCAAGGCGCTCATCCCAGCCCGCACCGAGCCGCTGAAATCCGCCGTCTGCGTACGACGCGGCAGATCGCACACCGTGGCGATGACACTGGAAATTTGCTTTTCCCAGTACGGGGCGCTCGTACTGGCAAAATACAGGCCATCAAGCGCCGGCACGTTTCCATCACCCAAGCAGCCCAACGCTGCATCCGCCGCCATCGTCAGCGCGTCTTCGTCATAGTTGGCGACGGCAATCTCCCCGGCAGGCTGCTTCCCTCCCCAGGCG
Source organism: Binatia bacterium (assembly GCA_046757585.1). GTDB lineage: Bacteria > Desulfobacterota > Binatia > HRBIN30 > HRBIN30 > JBHHYR01. The sequence continues at coordinate 6,820 of JBHHYR010000018.1, forward strand.
TGCGCGATCAGGCGTCGATCCAAGCGGTAGCGGGGAACATACGCACTATAAGCCGTAATGCCAACCATCAACCTGCTTGCCTACCCTCGACGCCGCCGCATCATCCAGAGCAAGGCCGCCGGCAGGAGCCACACGGGACCGTTCAGGGTCATGTCGCGGCCGCCGTTGACGGCACACGAGCTACCCTGCACACAGACTCCTCCAGCAAAGCATTGGAGGGTCGGCGTCGGGGTTATGGTAAACGTGGCCGTGGGCCGCGGCGTGCGCGTCCGCGTCGGCGTTCGCGTTGGAGTACTGGTTGGTGTCGCCGTGGGCGTCGGCGTCGCCGTCGGGGTGGCCGTTGCCGTTCCCGTCGGGCTTGCTGTCGGCGTGGCAGTCGCCGTAGGCGTTGGTGGCGGCTGACTGCTCAGCAAGACCGAGAGCGACCGTGCATCCGCATTGACCGTGATCACATCATTTCGGCCGTCGCCGTCGACGTCTGCCAGCACAAGCCCGCGCGGTCCACTTCCAGCGGTGCAGTCCAGAGTCTGGCCGTCCTTGCGGCAGTTTCCCGGCGCGTCGATGAGGCCACCACTACCGTCGCCCAGAAAAAACGGAACCGTTCCGTCGCCTTGGTTGACCACCGCCACATCGAGGTCGAAGTCACGGTTGAAATCGTCTATGCCCAACCCCGACGGACTCATCCCGGTCGCAACTGTCGTGGACGGAACAAACGGAGTCGCTTCGTTCCCTGGCAACTGATTCAGGAAGATGGTCAGCGTCCCTGCGCTCCCACCCCCGGTGATCGCCAGGTCCGGTGCGCCATCGCCGTTGAAGTCTCCCGGCTCCATCGCGGTCGGTGCCACAGCCACCGCAAACGGCTCTAACGTGCGAAATGTACGGGGTTCCGCCGGCATTTGAAGGAAGACGGTTACCTCCCCGGTCAACTTGCTCCCTGCCGCGATGTCCTCGAAGCTATCCCTATTTAAGTCCTGGACAACCATGAACGTTACCGGCCCGCCCGCAGGCATGGTAGTTGCCCGGTCGAAGCCACCCGTCGCACGCCCATACAAGATGCTGACACTGTTGCCGCTGCCATTGCCGGCGACGATATCGGGCCGGCCGTCGCCATCGACGTCGCTTATCGCAACCGCCTGCGGGTCGGAGCCTGCCCCCAGAGGCATCTCTGCAAGGAATCCGCCGCCGTCACCTCTGAGAATAGAGACACCAGCCTGAAGCCCGACGACCAGATCAACCGTTCGGTCCAGATCGACATCCCCTGCGGCGAGGGCAGTTGGAAACACGCCCACCGGCACGCTGCTTGGAGTCGTTGCCCCAAGACAGTCGCCTACCTGAAAGCGGTTACGATCCGTCAAGAGCACAACGACCTGATTATTGGCGCTGTCAACGACCGCCAAGTCGGGATCGCCGTCACTGTTGAAGTCGCCGGCCGTGGTGGCCGTCAGGGAAGCAGCCAAGAGCGAAAAGTCGCAGCGGACGAACCCGGGAATAGGCTCCTGAGCCCGACTTACGCCAACCATGCCAAATATCACCCAACTCAGGCCGACGACGACACGACGTCCGTACGATTTCGAGGGCTCCATTCTCATTTCTCCTCGCAACGCCGCAGCCCAGCATTGCGCCGGCGCCTGAGTGCGAAAGCGGCTGCGGCAGTCAAGACGAACGTGCCCCCATAATGTTGCGTTCGCTGTGGATCAACGGCGCAAGAGCCACTCAGGCCAATTGCACCAGGCTTCATTGTCTCAGTGGGCGTGAGAGTAAACGTCGAAGTGGGCCGAGGCGTCCGGGTCCCCGTCGGCGTTTCGCTCGGCGTCGCGGTCGCTGTCGGCGTCGCGGTCGCCGTGGCGGTCGGTGTACGGGTGAAGGTCGGGGTAATCGTCGCCGTCGCAGTGGGCGGTGGCGTCGGCGTCGGCGGTGGCCGGCTACTCACCAGGACGCTGACACTCCCGTCACCCTCGTTGGCCGTCACGACGTCCGGAACGCCATCACCGTCCATATCGACCATCACCAGGTCTGCCGGGGCCACCCCGTTGACGGCAAGCGCCACCAGCGGGGAGGAAAAACGACCGTCGCTGGCCGCAAGAAAGAGAGTAACATCGTCGTTCGCCCCGTCGGCTACGACCAGGTCGGTCTTCCCATCACGATTGATGTCGCCCTGGCCCAGCGCAGACGGTGCGGACTGCAGCATCGCACCGCCCGGGCTCGGCACAACCACGGAGCTCCCGCGAACGTACATCACGTCGGTCCCCGACATTGACCGGCCGAGAAACACTTGCAGACCACCGCTCGCGCTGCGAGCCGAGACCGCCACAGCGAGGTCGGGAACCGCGTCGGCGGGGTCGAAGGGACCGGCAACAAGGGCGACAGGTGCCGCGTTGAGATCAAGCGGTGTCAGACCACGAAAACCCGCTGCCACCATTTCACAGGAGGAAAGTGCACCGGGCGTCCGCGATTGCACCGGAGTCTGCAGAAACACCGAAATGTCATTGGTCTGATCGCTCGCCACCGCCAAATCCTGCCGTCCGTCGCGGTTCAAATCGGCAGTAACCACCAGGCTGGCCATCCGACCGACCGGTAGGGAACAAGCCGGCAGAAACGATCGCATCCCCGCTCCGACGAAGAGCGACACGTCGTTGCTACCTTCATTCGCGACGACCATGTCTTCCAGACCGTCGCGATTGAAATCCGCCACCGCAATCGACCGTGGCATCCTCCCGGCCAGCATCGGGTTGCCACTTCCAGCCTCGAAGCCACCGTTCCCGTCGCCAAAGAAGACGCTCAATCCTGACGATCCAATCACCGCCAGATCCTGCTTTCCGTCGCCGTCGAGGTCGTCGGTAGCCAGAGCAGCCGGTGCCGGCACGCCAGGGATGTCCGAACCGGCAGACAAACCCAGCACTGCACATGCGCTGCCGCCAGCCGGATCGATGCGCGACAGCAGCAGGGCGATGCGATCACCTTGGTTGTCGGCAACGGCGACGTCGGGGCTGCCGTCGCGGTTGAAATCACCCACTGCGACAGCGACGGGCCTCCCTCCAACATTGGGTTGCCCGCCCTCATTCGTGCTGCACACGCCGTACGGAATCGGCACCGGTGTAGGCGTGGGAGTTGCGAGAACTCGGGTCCGGGTCGGCGTTGGGGTCGCGGGCCGCACACTCGGCGTACCAGCGCCTGGCGTGGCCGGCTGCGCCGACGTTGGTGTTGCCGGTGGCGTGAAGGTAGGCGTAGGCCGCCCCGCAAGGTTCACAAATACCCCAATGAGGTCGTTGTCCTCACCCAACGCGATCAGGTCGGCTCTCCCGTCGCCGTCGATATCCCCGGCATCGATGGCGACTTGTCCTTGCCCCAGACTGAGACCACGAACCAGTGGCTGCAGCGCGAAGCCATTTTCACCGGCTGGATCGTTGAGCAGTACCGCCACCGTCCCGTCTCCAAAGATGTTCGTCACCGCCAGGTCCACGCGCGCATCGCCATCCAGGTCGGCAGCAGCGAGAGCGACGGAATCCACCTGAGCGGTCGTGCGTGCGTCAGCCTGAAACGTTCCGTCCCCGTTTCCGAAGAGCAGGGAGACGTTCAAGTCCGCGATTTCGAACGAATCAACGACGGCGATGTCTTGCTTCGCGTCGCCGTCGAGGTCCGTGACCACGATCCCGGCGGGTTCACTGCCCACGTTCTGCAGCCGGGCACCCTGAAAGGTGCCGTCAATATTCCCAAGCAGGACACTCACGTTATCCGAATCGATGTTACTGATCGCCAGGTCCCGAACGTTATCATTGTTGAACAAGCCCGACGTGATCGCGAAACCGCCTTCGCTGCGGGTGCGGATGCTTGCCGGATCAAAGGGCGTGAACGTGCCATCGCCGTTGCTCTGGAGCAGGAAGACGGTCGTATCGCTCAGCACGGCGAGATCTGGGATGCGGTCATTGTTGAAATCCGCGGCGACTGCCCCGACGGGAAAATCGTCCACGGCGAAATCGCGCCGGCTATTGAAGCTACCCGTCCCGTCGCCCAACAGCACCGTCACGCTGAACGCGTCGCTGTTGACGCTAGCGATATCGACATTCCCATCCAAGTTGAAATCCGCAACGGCCACCGCCACCGGGCCAGCCCCGGTCGGAAAAAAATCTGGGCTGTTCCCGAACCCGCCGTTGCCGTCGTTCAGGAAGATGCTCACACCGTCGTCGAACGAGTTGGCCGCCAGGATATCGGCCCGATTGTCCTCGTTGAGATCGACCAGGGCGATCGCCTGTGGGTTATCGGTGCCGACATCGGTGCTGAGACGGGCTGTATTTTCGAACCTCACCACCGCCTCGGCGCGGGGGATCAACAGCACGGCTGCCGTCAGGGCGCCGGCAAGAAACCGGAAGGCGATGGAACGCATGCGTGAGCATCCTTTTCGCCTTCCGGCGGCGCTTTGTCAATCACGTCCGTGCAGGAACACCACGCCAGGTGGCCCGTCGCCCTCAGACGACGAAGGCCCGATCTTGCGTGCCAAGATCGGGCCTTCCCGTCTACCTCCCTGGTTGCAGCCAGTTCTTACATCATGTCGCCGGGAGGCATCGGCGGGGTCGCCTTTTTCTCCTCTGGCTTCTCCGCAACCATCGCCTCGGTGGTCAGCAGCAGGCTCGCCACGGAGGCGGCGTTCTGCAGTGCCGTCCGCACCACCTTCGTGGGGTCCACGATGCCGGCCTTCATCAGGTCTTGAAATTCCTCAGCGGCGGCATTGAATCCAAACGCCCCCTTGTTGTTCTTGATCCTGTCCAGCACGATAGATCCTTCCCAACCGGCGTTGCCGGCGATCCAGCGGCAGGGCTCTTCCATCGCGCGGCGGACGATGTTGATGCCCACCTTCTCCTCCTCAGCAACCTTGAGAGAGTCCAGCACTGCGGTGGCCCGGATCAGCGCCACGCCGCCGCCGGGCACAATCCCTTCCTCGACGGCGGCCCGTGTGGCGTGGAGTGCATCCTCTACGCGGGCCTTTTTCTCTTTCATTTCCACTTCTGTCGCCGCACCTACCCGGACCACGGCAACGCCGCCTACCAGCTTGGCCAACCGCTCCTGCAGTTTCTCCCGATCGTAATCCGAGGTCGTTTCTTCGATCTGTGCCCGGATCTGCTTGATCCGGCCCTCGATGTCCGCCTTCTTGCCAGCTCCATCAACGATCGTGGTATTGTCTTTGTCGACTACTACCCGTTTGGCGCGGCCGAGGTCATTCACGCTGACGTTTTCCAGCTTCAGGCCCAGCTCCTCGGCGATGACGCGCCCACCCGTCAAGATGGCGATATCCTCCAGCATCGCCTTGCGGCGATCACCAAACCCAGGGGCTTTGACAGCAACGCAATGGAGGGTTCCACGGATCTTGTTCACCACCAGGGTGGCGAGCGCTTCGCCCTCGATATCTTCGGCGATGATGACAAACGGCTTGCCGGTGCGCGCGATCGATTCGAGCACGGGCAGCAGATCCTTCATGGCGCTGATTTTCTTCTCGTGAATCAGCAGGTACGCGTCTTCGAGCTGGCACTCCATCTTATCCGGATCGGTGACGAAGTACGGCGACAGGTATCCGCGATCGAACTGCATACCCTCGACGACTTCCAGCGTCGTCTCCAAGCTCTTGGCCTCCTCGACGGTGATCACACCCTCCTTGCCGACTTTTTCCATGGCTTCGGCGATGATTTTGCCGATAGTGGGATCATTGTTGGCCGAAATTGTGCCAACCTGGGCGATTTCGCTCTGTTCCCTAGTCGCCTTCGAGAGTTTCTTGAGCTCGTCGACCGCAGCACTCACCCCTTTTTCGATCCCACGCTTCAGACTCATCGGGTCGTGGCCGGCCGTTACCATCTTGGTGCCCTCGGTATAGATCGCCCGGGCCAGGATGGTTGCGGTCGTAGTTCCGTCACCAGCCACATCAGAGGTCTTGCTAGCGACCTCTTTGACCATCTGGGCCCCCATGTTCTCAAACTTATCTTCGAGCTGGATTTCCTTGGCGACGGTGACACCGTCCTTGGTGATTGTCGGCGCTCCGAACGACTTCTCGAGCACGACGTTGCGCCCCTTCGGCCCCAGGGTAACGGTCACGGCATCGGCCAGGGTGCGCACGCCACTCAAGACCTTCTGACGTGCTTCATCACTGAATTTAACGATCTTCGCAGGCATGATAGTATTCCTCCTTATCCTTATCCTTATCCTTCCACGACGCCGAGGATGTCCTCCTCACGCATGATGAGATATTCGTTCCCGTTCAGCTTCACCTCGGTGCCCGCGTACTTTCCGAACAGGATCTTGTCGCCGGCTTTCACGCTCAGCGGCAGCACCTTCCCATCCTCGTTGATCTTGCCCTTCCCGATGGCAATGATTTTCCCCTCCTGTGGCTTTTCCTTCGCCGTGTCAGGGATGATGATACCGCCCTTCGTTTTTGCCTCTTCTTCGATCCGCTGCACGATCACGCGGTCCTGTAACGGCCGAATCTTCATGCTGATCCCTCCTTTTTTTGTTCCGCCAATCTGGTTTGATACAGATAGGCAAATGCGAGCGCAAGTTAAGCACGCGCATCGCTCAGTCAAGTGGGGCAGCCGGTCACAAAGCTACGAATTGGCTAAGTACTGCCGTTCGGAATGACGGTGACATATGGATTCCCCCCTCCTTGCCAAGGGCGAGGGAGAGGTCACGACGGGCGTACTTCTACCTTCCCCCAACCTCCTTCTTCGAAGGAGGGGGGAACCTCGCGGAATACGTGATGGTATTTGTGAAGAGCGGTACTAAGGACAGGCCTGCCGCTTCTCGCGACTAGCGACCAGGTCAGCCCTTGTGCCAGGCTGCCGTTGCCGGGGCCTTTCGGCTGCAACAATGCGATCTTAAGAAACCGACCGGGTCCGCAGCGTAGCTTCCAGGCTGCTCAACAATGCGTCGATGCTCGCATCCTGCGCACGCCTGGTTTCAACGGCGCGCACCGCGTACATGACCGTTGAGTGGTCGCGACCACCAAACAGTTGTGCAATATACGGAAACGACGCCTCAGCGAGGGTGCGACTCAGGTACATTGCCACCTGGCGTGGAAACGTCAGCGGGCGGGCGCGCCGATGCGACTTCAGATCGGCAACTGACAGCCGGAAGTGGCGGCTCACTGCTTCCTGGACGGCTTCGATCGAGACGACATGCACGGGCGCCGTCACCGGAGCCAGCACCCGCTGAGCCATTTCGCGATCCAGGGCTCCGCCCGTCAAGGCGGCCGTGGCAAGCACGCGAGTTAGCGCGCCTTCCAGCTCACGAACGCTCGGCCCACTGCGCTGCGCCAGCACACGTGCGACGTCGGCAGGCAGCTCGACTCCCTGCAGGGCAGCCTTCTTCATCACGATTTCCACCCGCATCTGATATGTTGGCGGGTGGATATCGGCAATGAGGCCTCCTTCGAAGCGGCTCCGCAGGCGCTGTTCAAGCGCGGCGATGGCGTGTGGCGGTTTATCCGACGTCAGCACGACCTGCTTGCCGGCAGCGTAGAGGGCATTGAAAGTGTGGAAGAACTCCTCTTGGGTGCGCTCCTTGCCAGCAAGAAATTCCACATCATCGAGAATCAGGGCATCCAAGGCGCGGAACTGGTCCCGAAACGCGCGCATCTGATCCTGCCGTAGCGAGGTGATCATATTGTTCATGAACGCTTCCGCCGACAGGCAGGCCATACGGCAGCGGGGCGGGCGGCGGAGCAAATCGTGCGCCACGGCATTAATGAGGTGCGTCTTACCCAGCCCGACGCCTCCCCACAGGAAGAATGGGTTGAACTGGCGGCCCGGCGCCTCAGCCACAGCCCGCGCCGCACGACAGGCGACTTCGTTGGCATGACCGACCACGAACGACTCGAAGGTATACTCCGGCACCAATCGTCCGAGCTTCGGTGCGCGCGGGCCCGGCGCACGGCGTGGCGGTGGTTGCGCGGTCCTGTCAGGTACCGCCGGCGCTCGGCCTGGCGCCACGATCACACGTACCGCGCCCGTCCCGCCATTGTGCGCCGCCAAGGTCTGGCGAATACATCCTAAGAAGTGGCGTGTCACCCATTGCTGAAAGAACCGGCTGCCCACCTCCAGTCGCAACCCCTGGTCATCTCTGGCGCAATGAATGGGTTCGATCCAGGTCGCAAAGTTGCGCTCCCCCACCTGCTCGCGCAGCTGCGGCAACGCTGCCAACCATTCGGCCTCCATATGCACCCGCCCCTCCCATGTATCGTTCGAAAAAAATCCTGCCGGCCGCGCGCGCCGGTTATCCACACTTGGGGACAACGCAGCAAGTGACCGACCTCGCACCGCTTCCATCCATCCTCCACACCACCATGCACACCTCTCCGTACACGTCCGCCCCGCCTCCCGCTTCAGGAAGCCGACACGCGCAGCCGACAAGAGTCATCTGCAATGTAAGAACGTAAGGAGCCTAGACAGCTCGGAGCGAGCCTCAAGTAGTCGAGGGTCGTGTTCCTGTCAAGTCATTTTTCCGCGCGTGCGTTCATCACGCCATTTCGCACACATCACACGGCACATTATATCGTGATACGACCTGTTGTGTTGTGCGGGTGCCGCCGCGTCACAGCACCGCCCCGAATTGTGCCTACGTCAGTGACCGGCACGTGCGAGCGTGACAGCGCTGCGCAGCAATTCCGGGTCCAGGGCACCCTTGATTCTCCGCCCGTTGATGAAGATGGTCGGCGTCGAATCGATCCCTAGCTCGGCTCCCTCCTGCGCATCGCGCTCCACCCGGGCACGCGCCGTGCTGCTACCGAGACACCCCGTGAAGCGAGGGACGTCCAACCCTACGCGCGCCGCGTATTGCAGCAGGAAGGCACGGCCGAGCTGGCGCTGGTGCGTGAAGAGGAGGTCCTGAAACTGCCAGAATTTTCCTTGCTCGGCCGCACACTCCGACGCCACCGCCGCCAGGCAGGCCTCCGGATGTACTCGTGTGGGAACACCAGGGTTGCAGCTCCGGTCCAGCGGGAAGTGGCGGAAGACGACGCGCACGTCACGGCCAACCCTGTGCAAGACCTCCTCCAGACTCTTATGGAACGCAGCGCAGTGGCCGCACTCGAAGTCGGAAAACTCCACAATGGTAACCGGGGCGTTCGGATCGCCCCGCGCGTTACGACCGGTGTCGGCTGGCAGCTGCGCCACGGGCCTGGCAAAGTACCAGCGGTAGAAATCAGGGCGCTGGCGCTGAATCGCGGCCGCAGTCGCGAGCTGACCGCCCCGCCCGAGCGCCTCCCAGCTGCCCAGCCCGACGAGGGCGAGGGCCACTATGAGGCTGCTCGCGAACACCAACTGGTCTTGCCCACTCCGGCGTGCGGCCTGGCGCCGCCTGCCAACCCGTAAAGCCGAACGCAGCCGCCAGGCGGTGCCGAAAAGGCCTACGTTGACGAGGTAGAGTGTACCGCACATCATGCAGACAGCATGCAGGACGGCGAAGGCAATGACCGCCATGTAAATCGAGAACAACACCCCCCACACCGCTGAAGCGAACGCGAGTGCGGCCAACGTCGCGCGCATCGAAGCGCGGCGCGCCGCCACACCCCCTCCCGCGAGACCTAGGATGCCCAAGTAGTAGAGGATCGCCCAAGTGGCTACCGAGAATCCGGCCAACGACGCGTACCGACTTCCTAGAACGACGTCACAATTGACCCGCGCACTGACATTGCAAAAACTCGTGTAGTTGACGTCTGTGGCCAGCTTACGATGCAGCGCCTCGATCGTCACGCTCACGCCAAGACCGATCACCGCAAGAATGATGACTGGCAGAGCTTTCTTCAGACGATCCCTCATCGACGAGGTCCCCTTATGGAATCCGCCCTTCCTTGCCACCCCCGGCCGCGAACCGCAAGCGCGACCGCCGGCTACGGCGCCACATGGCCGCCATCCGCGAAGACTCGAGCAAAACGCCAGCGATTATGCCGGTCCATCACAATCACCGATACCAAGGCGCCATTCGGATCGACCAACTTCACGGTTTCACGGCAGTCGCCGGGGCGGATCGACTGCAGCACCGCTTCGTCGCCTCGGCGCGCCCGCTGCGCCGTAGCGGCATCGATTTCGATTTCACGCAGATGCCGCAGCGAATCACGCAGGCTGATGAACGATAGCGCCTCCCGGCCAAGGGCGTCGAGGGCGATCGCATCCTCGACGGGGAAGCTACCGAAGCGCGTGCGCCGCAGGGCCTCGAGGTGGCCCACCGTACCGAGGGCGATCGCGATCTGCTGAGCCAAGACCCGGATATACGTGCCTTTCGAACTCGCCACGGAAAACGCGACCCGCCCGTCTCCCAGATCCGTCAAGCACAGGGCGTTGATTCGGATCGGCCGCGGCTGGCGCTCGATCGCAATCCCCTGGCGTGCCAACTTATACAGTGGCGTCCCTTGATGCTTGATCGCTGAATGCATCGGTGGCGTTTGCAGCGTTTCGCCGACAAACTGTCTTGCTACTCGCTCTACCTCCGCCTGGCCGCAGCGTGGCACTGCCGCGGTGGCAATGACAGTTCCGGTGGGGTCGCCGGTGTCAGTCTCGGCACCGAGCCGAATGAGCCCGACGTACTCCTTGTCTGCCGCATTTAAAAACTGCGCGATCTTCGTTGCTTCCCCAACGCACAACGGCAGGATGCCGCTGGCAAAGGGGTCGAGGGTGCCGAGGTGGCCTGTCTTGCAGCGCACCTGCCGCTTGACAGCCCGTACGGCATCAGCAGACGTGAGGCCTTCTGGCTTGTCGATAAGCAAAAGCCCACCCATCAGTGCTCCTCAATGGTCCTTACCGTGAGCTTCATGGAGCAGGTTGGCAAGCCGTTCAGCGGTTTCCAAGGTTGGGTCGAAGACGAAGGTAAGATTAGGTGCATAGCGGAGTCCGAGTCGCCGGGTCACCTGCGCTTTGATGAAGCCGGCGGCGCTTTGCAGGCCACTCAAAGAGCGCTGGCGAGCCGCTACGCCACCCACGCAACTGAAATACACCTTGGCGTGCCGGAGGTCATTGCTCAGATCCACTGTCGTGAGGGAAATCATACCGATCCGCGGATCCTTGATGTCGCGTAACAACAGCTCGGCGATCACTTCGCGGACAGCTTCTCCCACCCGGTCGGCTCGGCGTCCCGTCATCAGATTGCCACCCTTCCGCCTTGGTGAGGCCCCTTGCAATTCGACTGCACGACGGGCCAGCTCGCCGCACGGCACCTAGCAATGAATGACCTCGATCTGCTCTTCGCCGAGTTCCGCGACCTGCATGTCGTCAATGAAGCGCACCACCTGACGCAGCGACCCATCAACGTGCGGCACGTCGGTACCGATCTGGCAGATTCCCAGGACGGCGCGCTGCCAGAGGTCCTGCCCGTCGCACTCGGCAATCGACACATTGAATGTGTTCGCCACGCGAGCCTTGATTTTCTTGAGGACACCGCGCTTTCCCTTCAGAGAATGATTCTCCGGCAGGAACAACGTAAGCCTGAGGATCCCAACCACCACGGCCCGGTTCTCCACAAGGAAGTGCCCAGTTACGGAGCCGCAGCAACCGCCGGGCCGGTCACCCCCTCGGCCACGTCCATGCTTCCAGCCCGCCTACACCCGGCGCTCGGCACTGGTTGACTTGCCAGTCGCAGGCGTCAGTCGCCGGGCCACACGCTCAGTCTCATAGGCCTCGATGACATCGCCTGTTTTCACATCCTGGTAATCTTCCAACCCGATGCCGCACTCGTAGCCGGACTGCACCTCGCGGGCATCCTCCTTAAACCGCCGCAGACTTGCCACTCTTCCCGTATGGATGACGACATGGTCCCGCACGAGGCGGACTGCAGCGTTTCGAACCATTTTCCCTTCCGTCACGAACGATCCGGCCACAACGCCGACACTAGGCACAGTGAACAGTTCCCGCACCTCGGCTCGACCGACCGTCTTTTCTTTGACGGCAGGCTCGAGTAGGCCTTCCATGGCATCCCGGACATCGTTCATGGCGTCATAAATGACGGTGTACAGTCGGACATCCACACCTTCGCGCTCCGCGACATCCGCCGCTTTCGACTCCGGGCGCACGTTGAACCCCATCACGACCGCATTGGACGCCGAGGCAAGCTGGACATCACTCTCGGTGATCCCGCCCACGGAGGCGTGCAGGACATTGAGACGGACTTCATCGGTCGACAGGCGGGTGAGCGCTTCGCTTAGGGCTTCAACCGACCCCTGAACGTCCGCTTTGATCACCACGCAGAGTTCCTTGACATCGCCAGCTTGGATCTGCTGGTAGAGATCTTCGAGCGAGACCTTGGCCGTCTTCACCAAGCTTGCCTCGCGCTGCCTACCGCGCCGGTGTTCGGCCACTTCCCGTGCGGTTGCCTCATCGGTCGCCGCCACGAAGGGGATCCCTGCGTCGGGCACACCTTGCAACCCCAGGATTTCCACAGGGGTGGACGGCCGTGCCGCCTCGACCCTACGACCCCTGTCGTCCATCATGGCTCGCACGCGGCCATAGTTGCCGCCGCAAACAAACGGGTCGCCGACCTTCAACGTACCTTCCTGAACCAAGACAGTGGCCACCGCCCCGCGCCCGCGGTCGAGTCGTGCCTCGACGATCGTGCCCCGTGCCAGCTTGTCCGCGTTGGCTTTGAGCTCCAGGATGTCTGCCTCCAAAAGGAGCATCTCAAGCAATTGCGGGATTCCTTCCTTGGTTTTGGCGGACACGGGAACGCAGATGGTGTCGCCGCCCCAGTCTTCCGCAACCAGGCCGTAATCGGCAAGCCCTTGCTTGATCCGCTCAATGTTGGCCTCGGGCTTGTCGATCTTGTTAATAGCCACGATGATCGGCACCTCAGCAGCTCGGGCATGGTTGATCGCCTCCACGGTCTGCGGCATGACGCCGTCGTCCGCTGCGACCACCAACACCACGACGTCCGTGACCTTGGCACCGCGCGAGCGCATGGCGGTGAAGGCTTCGTGGCCAGGCGTATCGAGGAAGGTGACCCGTTTCTCACCGATCTCAACGCTGTAAGCACCGATGTGTTGGGTGATGCCACCGGCCTCCTGCGCCGTCACATTGGTCTGGCGAATGGCGTCGAGCAGCGAGGTTTTACCGTGGTCGACATGGCCCATGATTGTCACAACGGGGGGTCGTGGCTGCCTGCTCTGCTCGGTCTCGGCCTCGTGAGCCACCTCGAGCACGGATTCCGCGTCAAACGCAACGTTTTCCACGTTGTAGTCAAATTCCGACGCGATCAGGCTGGCGGTATCGAAATCGAGCGTCTGGTTGATGGTGGCCATCATACCGGAATCCATCAACTTCTTGATGATCTCGCCGGCTTTGACACCCATTGCTTTGGCGAGCTCTCCCACGGTGATGACCTCGGCAATCCGGACGACACGCTTACTGGCTCGCGGTATGGTGATTTCGGTCTTTTTCTGTTCCTTGCCGGGCAAGGCCTTCTTCTTGCGGGGGAGTCTGGCACGGCGGCGGTCGCGTTCAATGACTTCAGGAAGCTCCGATTTCTTGATGACCCGTCGCTTTTTCTTCCGTGGCCTACCGGGCTCGGTCGCCGGAGGGGGAAGCGGCGCGGTGATCTCGCGTCGCGGCGCTTCGCGCCCGGCGTACCCGGCAGGGCCCCGGCGCGCGGGCGCGGGCGCCTCTGTCTTCCGCAGGTCAATCTTGCCCAGCACTCGCGGCCCTGTGATTCCCTCATTGCTCGGCTGCCGCTTTGCCAGCCCAGTTGGACCCGGCCGAAGGTTTGGCTCGACCGCAGATCGCTCCGCAGGGACCGCCTCCTCCGGCGCGAACGCGGCGCCCCCATCCTCCGGCGGCGGAGTTCCGGCCACCGAAGGTCGCTGCGATTCCGGCACCGGTTCAGGCAGGGGCTCCGGCGTAGCGAACGACTCGAACGCCTCAGTAGACAACGGCAGCGGCTCCGCGGGTTCGGGCAAGCTGGCATCCTGGCTCGGCACGCGTTCGACCGATGTCGTCCGGCGCCGGATCACATGCGTTCCCACCCGGCGCTCGACTACAGTCTGGCCTTCCAGACCGGTACTGACACGCTCGCCACCGACGGAGACCGAGGGCTTTTCCTCCCGCCCGAGTTCGGCCTTCACCTGCTCGATCTCTTCCTCGCTCAACGAGCTTTGGGATCGCTTGCCGTGGATGCCGAGCTTCTCGAGCTTTGCGATCAGCACTTTGCTCTCGACGCCCGTTTCTTTGGCGATTTCGTGTATCCGCTTGCGTGCCATGCCGCCTACCTCATCATAGCCGACTGCTCGCCTGGTTTCAGCTCCTCCAGGAACGCGCGCCGGCTTCCTTTATCCACATTGCAGCCCAGAGATCGCACCAGCCCCTTCCGCTGCGCGAAGCGCTCCCAGCATTCCGGCGAGCGGTGCAGGTACGCGCTGCGCCCCGTGTGAGCCCGCCGGTCCACACGCTGAAGCGTGCCCCCGGGCCCGCTCGCCAGCCGCAGCAGGCTGGCCTGCGGTGCCCGCGCGCGACAACCCACACACATACGAAGCGGTACATGTCGGGTTCGGCTCACGACGCCTTCCCCTCTTCGGCGCCGGCAGTCGCGCCGGTTTCTTCACCGTCCGCCTCATGGGGCGATTCTGGTTCCCCCGCCGCCTCCGCGGCCGCGGCCGCCGCCTCAGCTTCGCGTTGTTTGGCCTCGACGTGAGCCCTGACCGCTTTGAGGATCGATCCGGCACGTTCAGGACCAAGCCCTTCGATCTCAGCAATCGCCTGCTCGTCCGCCTGCGCAACTTCTTCCGCCGATTTGAAGCCGTTCTGGTAGAGCAATTCGGCAGCCACGTCGCCGATACCGGGTACGCCGGTGAGCGAGGCCCGTGCCTGCCGCGCCTCCTCATCGGCTTCAGATTCACTTCGGGCATCCAACTTGAAACCGGTCAATCGTGAGGCCAGGCGCACGTTCTGCCCCTTTCGGCCGATCGCCAGGGAAAGTTGGTCGTCCGGAACGATGACCTCCATGCTACGGTCGTCCTCGTCCATGACGATCTTCGCCACCTTCGCCGGGGCCAGCGCCCGGCAAACGAACTCCGCGGGATCCGGGGTCCAGTGGACGATATCAATCTTCTCGCCGCGCAGCTCCTGGACCACCGCTTGGACGCGAGTGCCCTTCATGCCCACGCATGCGCCCACCGGGTCGACATCCATATCATTGGACACCACAGCAATCTTGGCTCGGCCACCAGGTTCGCGCGCCGCGCCCTTGATCTCGACGATGCCTTCATACACCTCAGGCACTTCCTGCTCGAACAGCTTCATGAGGAAACCCGGATGGGTGCGGGACAACACGATCTGCGGCCCCTTGCTGGTCATCTCGACCTCGAGAATGTATGCGCGGATCCGGTCTCCCTGGCGGTAGCGCTCGCGCGGAATCTGCTCTTTTTCGGGTAGGATAGCATCCGTACGTCCCAGGTTCACAATGATGTTCTTCTTCTCGAAACGCTGCACGATCCCAGAATGCGTGAGCTCGCCCTTGCGATCCTTGAATTCGTTGTAGATGATCTCGCGCTCCGCATCACGCAACCGCTGAATGAGACTCTGTTTCGCCGCCTGTGCGGCGATACGGCCGTAGCGTTGATCCAGTTTTTCCAGCAGCTCGTCGCCGAGCTGCGCCTCAGGGTCAAGATTGGCGCGTGCCGCCTCGAGGGAGATCTGAGTCGCCCGATCAGCCACCTCTTCAACAACCGTCAAGATCTTGAATAGCTCCACTTCACCGATTTCCGGGTTGAACTTGGCCTCCAAGCGGGTCTCGGCTCCAATGATCTTCTTGGCCGCGGACAGCATGGCGTTTTCGATCGCACCGACCACGATCGAACGGTCAATGCCCTTCTCCTTGCTCACCTGTTCAATGACGCGGCTCAGCTCCGGTTGCATAACGACCTCCTTGGCCTCCTATCCTTCAGGTTCGTAGTTGGCCCGCGCGATGTCGGAAAAGCGGATGACATGGCTGCCCGACGGCTCGCATACAACAATTCCTTCCGGGCGCACCGCCTCAAGGATGCCCAAAAAGCCACGGCGGCCATCGAGCGGGCCAACTGTACGGACCCGCACCCGCTTCCCCACGTAGCGCCTGAAGTGGTCCGGGCGCCGCAGCCGCCGGTTGATCCCGGGGGAGGAGACCTCCAGATTATACGAGCCTGGGACGGCATCGTGTACGTCGAGCAAGTCGCCCAGCTGGCGGCTCACCCGGCTCAGGTCCGCCAGGGACACTCCTCCACCACCGCCCTGGCGATCCAGGTAGATACGCAACACCGTACCGCGGCTTTCCCGGTGGAATTCCACGTCCACTACTTCCAAACCCTCGTGCACCGCCAATGGTTCGGCAATTTCCCAGACCCGTTCCGCTACTGTCTCGTGCATGCTGCCTCAAATAAAAAAGTGGGCGCGGCGGCCCACTTCTTTGTGCGGTGGCCCAAGTTGTACAGGTTATCTAGCATAGGCACGTCGGGCGCCGCAAGGTTGCCCTCGCCACCGGTACTGGGCCATTTTCTGCTCCTCGGCCCAGGCCTTCCGAGCTACTCGTGCGCTGCTACTGCTCCATTTTTCTTGTCGCCACGCATAGTCACGGGACAGGCGGGCGGAATCGGGAGGGCATCCTTGCCGGTCGGGGTCAGTACATCTCCTCAATCAGGTCGCGGTACCGCTGCGCAACGAGTTTCCGCCGGACCTTGAGCGTCGGGGTCAATTCGCCTGCCTCCACGCTGAACCCGTGCGGCAGGATGCGGTAATACTTGATCGATTCGTATGACGCGAGGCGCCGGTTGATCGCGGCGACCTCCGAATCGATCACGGAGACCACCCGCTGGTCCCGGCGCCACGCGGCACGGTCCGCTGGCAAGGTCAACCCCGCCCTCGTGGCCCAAGCGAGCACTTCCTCCTCATCGAGCGAGAGCAGGGCGGTGCAATACTTGCGCCGGTCGCCGATCACGACGGCTTCTCCGATATGCGGCTGCGTCTTCAGCATGTTTTCAATGCTCTGCGGCGCGACGTATTTGCCCCCTGAGGTCTTGATGAGGTCCTTCTTCCGATCCGTGACCTTGAGAAATCCCTCCGAATCGATCTCGCCGATATCGCCGGTGTGAAACCATCCGTCCTGGTCCCACGCCTCGTGCGTGGCCTCCGGGCGCTTGTAATAGCCGAGGGCGATGTTAGGACCCTTGGCGAGAATCTCGCCGTCGGCGGCGATCTTGAGCGTCACACCCTCCAGCGGCAGGCCGACGGTGCCGAACTTGAACTTTCCCGGCCGGTTCACCGTGAGGATCGGCGTGGTCTCAGTGAGGCCGTATCCCTCCAGGATCAGCAACCCAACCGCATGAAAGAACTCGAGGATCTCGGGTGCAATCGGCGCCCCGCCTGACACCAGGAACTTGACCTGCCCCCCCAGCAGCGCCCGGATTTTCGAAAAGACGAGTTGGTCGGCCAGCCTCGCCTGAACTGCCAGAGCGGGTGACAAGGCCGTGCCCATTTGCTGGCGCTCGCTCCGGTGGCGCCCGATAGTAAATGCCCAGTCGAGAACGAGCCGCTTGAATGCCGACGTCTCTTCGCGGCCGGCCTGGACGCGGCTGAATACCTTCTCGTAGATGCGCGGCACCGACGGGATCAGGTTCGGCCGGCTTTCGCGCATGTCTTCCATCAGCGTCTCGATGCTTTGGGCGAAGGCGGTCACGGTGGCGACGTAAAGGCCCAGGTATTCAATGAGGCGGGCAAAGGAGTGCGCCAAGGGGAGAAAGAAAAAGTCCACGTCCCCCTCGGCCACCATGCGGGTCTGGCTGGTACTCTCGACGGCCGACAGGTGATTGCCGTGGCTTTGCATCACGCCCTTGGGCGCCCCCGTCGTGCCGGAGGTGTACACGATCGTGGCGAGTTGATCGCGGCCGATCTTCCCAAGCCGCTGTGCCACGACCGACGCAGCAACAGCGCGGCCGCGTTCGACCAGCTGCGATAAGGTCATCACGTCTCTGTCAGCAGTCTCGTCAACCGAAATGATGTGCCGCGGCGCGATGCGGTTGAATTGCCCGTCCAGCTCGAACCCTTCCCGCTCCACCTCTCGAATCTTGGCCAGCTGCTGGGCGTTTTCGACGCAGACAATGCTCGCCTCGGAGTTCCACGCGATGTAGCCGCACTCATGGGCAAGGTTGGAGGGATAAATGGGGACGGTGACACCCCCGACTGCGAGAATCGCCAGGTCGAGTTCCATCCACTCCGGTCGTGTCGCCACCAACAGCGCAACGCGGTCTCCGGGCTGAAGCCCCAAGCTCACCAGGCCCAGCGCCAAGGCGCGCACACGGTCCGCGCATGCCGTCCAGCCCACTTCCTGCCAGCGCCCGTTGCGCTTAACACGGTAGCGCTGCCGGCCAGCACAGCGCTTGGCCTGCGCAAAGAACATAGCCGCTAGGTTTTCAAACGATGTCATCTCCCTCCTGGAATCACCGCCGCCAGTTCATACGGCGACACCCCACCCAACTGCAAGCCGCCGGCGCAATCGCTGTGCGTCTGCTGCCGCGGTCAGCTGCGGTCGTGGAGGGTAATCAAGTCAGTGATTTGGTAGCTACGCTTGCCGCGTGGGGTCTGCACTTCCACTTCGTCCCCCACGGTCTTATTGAGCAGCGCGCGTCCAACGGGTGAGTTCAACGAAATCTGGCCGGCCGTTACGTTCGTCTCTTCCGGAAATACGATTTCGTAGACCGCCGATTGCCCCTCATCGAGATCCTCGACGGTAACGCGGCTTCCATACGCAACCACGCCGTGGGGAATCGACTGGAGATGATACAGGGAGAGTTGCTCGATGCGGCCCTGAATCTGCCGGATCCGGGCCTGCACGAAGTCTTGCCGAGCTTTGGCGGCCTCGTACTCAGCGTTCTCACTGAGGTCCCCGTGGCTCGCGGCCTCCTGCAAGTGCTTGGGAATCTCGTGTTTCAGTTCACGGTGCAGGTCGCTGAGTTCCTTCCTTAGCCGCTGGACAACCGGCAGTTCCATCGTGTTCCGGATCGGCATGGCCCTTAGATCACACCTGCTGCGTGCAGCTGGCGCATCTCCGTCTCCGAGAGTCCCAACAACGTCCGGTAGATCTCTTCATTATGCTGTCCCAGCCTCGGGCCGAGGCATTCGACCTTCCCCGGAGACTGCGACAGCTTCACCGGCACCCCCGGCACGGGCATCCGGCCCAATGTGTCGTGGGGCAACTCGACAACCATGTCCCGCGCACGCAGGTGCGGATCGTTCAGGAGGCGGTCGACGGTCATCACCGGCGCACACGGCACGTTCGCACCTTCCGGTCCCAGCGCCGCCAGGACCTCTGCCACACTGCGTTCCCTCACCCAATCAGCCACCAGCCGGTTGACCTCGTCGTGGCGTGCCAGCCGGGCACGTGATGACTTGAAGCGAGGATCGCGGGCCAGCTCGGGCCTACCCATCGCCGTAACCAGCGTCCGAAACAGGGGGCTGTTACCCACTCCGATCACCACGTAGCCGTCTTTGGCCTGAAAGCAGTCATAGGGCGCGGTAAACGGGTGGCGGTTGCCGGTCCGCTGCGGGAGCTGACCCGTCATGCCGTACACCGTCGGCCAGTTGTCCAGCATGCTGAAGATCGCATCCATATTGGAGACATCCACCATCTGTCCCGTACCGGTCCGGTCGCGATACCGGAGAGCACACAAGATTCCGACCGCGGTGAACACGCCCCCGATGAAATCTCCCAGAGAACCGCCACCCCGGGTTGGGGGTCCGTCCGGAAAACCGGTTATTCCCATCAGCCCTCCCATCGCCTGCGCGATCAGGTCGTAGGATGTCCGCCTGGCGTAGGGGCCGGTCTGCCCGAATCCGGACAGGGCCGCATAGACGAGGCGCGGGTTGAGGGCCGACAGAGCCGTGTAGTCGAACCCCCATCTGGCCATCGTCCCGGCGGCGAAGTTTTCCACCACTACATCTGCGTGGCGCACCAGTCTGCGAAACAGCTCCCCGCCCTCGGGCTTGCGGATATCGAGCGTGACACCCTTTTTGTTGCGGTTCAAGGCAAGAAATGCCACCGGAACCCCGTCCACGGCGGGATACCCGTAGCGGGCATCATCACCCCGCCCCGGGAGCTCGATCTTGATGACTTCGGCCCCCATGTCACCCAGGAGCGTGGTGGCGAAAGGTCCGGCGATGACACGCGTCAGGTCTATGACCCGGATGTCATCGAGCGCTTTCGGCATCAGCGGCGGTGCTCGCTTTCCCCCAACACTTCCCGAGCGGCGCGGTGTTGCTTGTCATCTCGGTACTTTGTCGCTGCGTCCTGGAACCAGTGACGCGCGCGCGACTCCATGATGCTAGCGTGATGCAGGTAGTAGTACATGATGCCGACGCCGATCGCGAAGCCGATGAGAAACCGCTTCATGCCCGTACGCCCCTCCCGCAATGCAGTATAGTCCGGGTCGGTGAGGGCAGTCAAAGATTGCGAGGATGGCGCTCACTCGCTCGGCCGGCGGTCCAGACCCATCCAACCGCCGCGTTCGCGAATGCGTTTGACGCTGCCTCGGGTCTGGCGGCCGCGTTGCCCGAGGGCCCGCATGAGCTCGTTGGTGGCATCGGCAACCATCTGGTCGCGCACCGTGCCGGTCCCATCCGGATCGGCGTTCAGGAACTTCTCCACCTTGTCGCCAGGGACACCGGTGGCCATGAGCGACTCCAACAGTGCACCCATATCCGTACCATGGTGGCTGGCAACCACATCCGAGAGCCTGCGGCAATTCAGACAGCGGCGCCGCATCCACCCCGCTGGTTCCCGGCAAAACCGGCATCGCATAAGGTCAGTCTAGCTGGCGAAGCGTAGCAGTGGAAGTTGCGCCTGATGAGGCACCCGCGTAGCATGCGGGCGTGCGGCACCTTTGGGAAGCAGCTCTCAACGTGCTCTACCCCCCCGCCTGCTGCGCGTGCGGTGCAGGCACCAACCGCCCCGGGTTCTGTGCCGCCTGCCTGAGGCGGATCAGCACACCGCAGTCGCCACTGTGCCCGACCTGCGGCCTGCCCTTCTCCACCAGCGGCGATGCCGACCACCTATGCGGCCAGTGCTTACAGCGGCGGCCCTGCTTTGGCCGGGCACGTGCCTGTACGGTCTACGACGCGGGTGCGACGGCGGACCATCCATTGAAGTTGGTCCTCCAGCGCTACAAGTACAATCGCGCCGTCAGCCTTGCGCGTCCTCTCGCTGAGTTGCTAGCCAAACGCGCGCCGTTTGCGGTCGCGGATTACGATGCCGTCATACCCGTACCGCTTCACATCGAACGGCTGCGCTGGCGTGGATTCAACCAGGCGCAGCTTCTCGTGCGCACCGTCGCCGCCAGGGAGCGTGTACCCATTGATCCCTTTTCCCTGCGACGCACCCGGTCCACCCCCCCACAGGTGCAGCTCAACGAAACGGAACGGCGACACAACGTCACCGGCGCCTTCAGTGTCGTGCGCCCGCGGCGCGTGCGCGGGCGGCGTATCTTGCTCACCGACGATGTCTACACCACCGGCGCAACGGTGCGTGAATGCAGCCGGGTGCTGCTACGGGCCGGGGCGACCCAGGTGGACGTGCTGGTGTTGGCCCGTGCTGTGCTGCGCTAGCCGTGGTCGGGGAAACGAACGGCAGACGCGACAGGCGCGGCGGTCCGCAAGGAAAGGTGCTGCCACGACACGCGTGGCCGCAGGGGGAACAACCCGCGCGCGCCCGCCGTCACTCTTGTCCCGAGGTTAGTTGATGGCCGACGACCGCCAGCGCTGGGAAGAACGTTACGCGACGGGCCACGGTGCCGGAGACGTCACCCCGTCCGACTTCCTGGTCGCGCACGCTGCTCTCGTGCGCGGCCGTGTTCTGGACATCGCCGCCGGCGCCGGCCGCAATGCGCTGTTTCTCGCGCAGCGGGGCAACGTTGTCGACGCGTTGGACATCTCGTTGGTTGGGTTGCGCAAGGCCTGTGCGAAAGCCGCCGCCGCCGGGCTCGCGCTGCGTGCGGCGCAGGTGGACCTGGAATCATTTCCCTTGCCGGTTGAGCGCTACGACGCGGTGATCAACATCCGCTACCTCCAGCGTTCGCTCTTCGCGCCGATTCTGCGCGCCGTCAGACCGGGAGGCGTCATCTTGTTCGACACCTTTCTGATCGACCAGCAGCGTCTCGGGCATCCCAGCAACCCCACATTTCTGCTGCGGCGTGGTGAGCTGCGGGCCGCGTTTTCCCGCTGTGAGGTCCTCGTCTACCAGGAAGGGCTCTTCCAGACGCATGCGGGGCCGGCCTATCTGGCTCGCATGGTCGCACGGCGACGCGCCCCCGGGCTGGATTGAGTTTTCCCGGGCGCTGTGACAAGTCCGATCCTCATGAAGGCCGTCCGCCCGGTCCTCCTCGCCCTGCTGCTGGGAGCCGCACCTGCCTGCACCAGCGGAGGGGGTGGCGGCCCCACTGTCACGACTGTCCCTGCCCCGAACTGGCCCAAGTTCCGCCACGACCAGAGCAACTCCGGACTAGGAGGCGGACTGGTAGAAACCAACCCCGGTGCAATCAAGTGGCAGGTGGAAATCGATCAAGCCGCTCCCGCCGCACCGATATCGTCATCGCCAGCCGTCGATGCCGACGGCACCATTTACATCGGCACCGAAGGGGGGACGCTCGCCGCAGTGGACCCGCTGGACGGCACTCTCAAATGGAGCACCGCCAGCTGCGACTTTACCGGCGGTAATGACGTCCACGCCTGCAGTGCCGGAAGTCACCCCCTGGGAGCCATCATTTCCTCACCGGCCATTTTCACGTTCAACTCGCGAACCAGTATCTTCATCGGTTCGGCTGACGGAAGATTCTTCACGTTCGAAGATGATGGCGTCACGCGGACGTGTTCCGTGTGTTTTCAGCCCGTCGACGCTGACGTTGCACCCGATGCGACTATCACCAGCAGCAGGTTCATCTCCTCGCCCACTTTCTTCACGAGTACGCTCACCGGTGCAGTCGCAGGAATTTTCCTTGGTGCTGAGATTACCGTGATGCAAGGAGAGGGCAGCCGGACGCTGGGCAAGTTGTACGCCCTCAACACCGACGGTTCGTTGAAGTGGCAATTCCCGCAGCCGTCAGACGCTGGAGAAATCGGCGGCATCACCTCCTCACCGGCGCTGGGTGTCGCCAATACCCTCTACTTCCTCGCTGCGGACGACAACCTGTACGCGGTGACGAGCGGGGGAACCTTCAAGTGGAAGTTTCCGGCGGGCACCGCCCGCGACCCGAGCGCACCGTTTGCCACCTCGCCGCTCACGTCCACTCTCATCTATACGGGCACAGCGGCTGGTGCGATCGTCGCCATCAACCCGGACGGAACCTTCCGCTGGCAGGTGACATCGCCAGATCAGTCCGCTCTGGTGTCTTCACTTGCCATTGGCCTCCCGGCTGCGACCACGCCCACGCCGATACCCACGCTCGCCCCCACGGCCACTCAAGAACCTGCAGCAACGGCCACACCGACCGTGACACCGACGCCCGTTCCCGCTAACCAGGCAGTGTTTGGTGTGACCACCTCGGGGATGGTGATCGTCATCAACACCTTCACGGGCGAGATTCAGGAACTGACGGGACCCCTCGCCCCGATCGCAGGACCGGTGATGTCGTCGCCGGCTCTGTCGGCCGACTCGTTTCTCGTATTGGGCACCAGCGACGGCACCCTGCACGCGGTGAACACCACCACTGGGGCAGAGCCGAGCGGCTGGCCCGTGCGCCTGGCGGAAGGGGTAGCGATCCGTTCCTCGCCGGCCATTGCTCGTGACGGCACCGTTTACGTTGGCGGCGACGACGGTAAGCTATACGCCGTGGGCGTGCCATGAACACCTGCGAACGGCTCATGCTCACCGAGGCCGCGGGCATCCGGCCGGTAAGCGGAGCAGATCCTGCCCTGCCGTCCGCACCTACCCCATCATTTCGTGGCAGAGAGTGTCACGGATGGAGAACGGGGTGATGAAGCGGCGTTGTCACCCCTGCGAGTCGCCTTCACATAGGCAGGCGCGCGCGCATCTTCTCACAATGGCACTACTAGTTCTGTCCGTCTGCGCGCTCGCCAGCTGCACGACCGGCGGGGGTGGCGGCGCGACGTGCCGCTTTGACGATCCAGCGCAGCTCGCGGCTTCCAGCTGGCCCAAGTTCCGGCATGATTCCCGCAATACCGGCAGCGTGGACAACCCCAACGTGGAGCGCAACACGGGACAACTCGAGTGGGTGTTCCCCGCGCTCACCGAGGATCCGAAGGGACCGTTCGCTGCGTCGCCCGTCCTGAACGGTGTGGCAACCGATCCGGCATCGGCGACGCGCGTGTACATCGGATCAACGGACGGGCGTTTGTACGCCGTGCGCGTAGCCGATGGCACTCAGGACAGCGGCTTTGATTTCAGCATCTCGCTGCCGATCACGAGCACGGTGTTGCTGGGTATCCGTGACGGTGGCGATGCCGTCTTCCTCGCCGGTGGGGACGGCAGGCTCTACGCGCTGGATTCAGCCGCCATGGCCCAGCCCACGAACTGGCCAATCGTGCTCAGCGGTTTCCTAAGCGCCTCGCCTGCGCTCAACGGCACCGACGGCACAGTGTACACCAGCTCGCTGACCGGCTTCTTCTCCGGGGTGTGTCCGAACGGCATCTCCCGTTTCGGTTTCTCGACCCTCGGCATACAGTCGTCGCCAGCCGTCGGGCCAGACGAGACCGTGTACTTCGGTGCCGATGACGCCCAGCTGCGAGCCGCGCAGCCCGACGGGCCAATCAAGTGGGCCTTTTCGGGTTCGGCGCCGATCCTGGGCGCACCGGTCGTCGAGGCCGACAATGGCGTGACCGTTGCGATTTACGTTGCCGACCGAGGCGGGCTGATCTTCAAGGTGGACGCCAATGGACGCCCGTTCAGCGGCGCCGACGGGTTCGATTTCGCCGCCCGGAACGGCGGTCCGGTCGGCCCGATCCTCTCCTCCCCGGCACTGGCGGGCGACCATCTCTACGTTGGGTCGGACGATGGCAATCTGTACGCGATCAGAACGGACAAGGGGAGAATAGACTGGAGCTTTCCTACCGGTGCAGCAATCGTGTCGTCGCCGGCGGTTGCAACCGGCGGCGCGCAACCTGTTGTGGTAGTCGGCTCCAACGACGGGAACGTCTACTTCATTCGCGACGAGGGGACGACCGGCGCGGCCATCGAGACGTTCTCCATCGGCGCACCAGTCCGTTCGTCGCCTGCCATCGGCAGCGACGGCACGATCTACGTCGGCGCCGACGACGGCCGCCTCTACGCCATCCGCTAGGAGCCCGCTAGAAAATCCCCCTCTACACCTCTTTCGCCAAACGAGGGGACCTGCACCCCGAACACTGGGGAATTGTCCCCTATACGTGGGTGAACCGGGGGGGCACAAACCCTGTCGGAGAAAGTCCGGGCGCGCCCTGAGCCTGTGGACCACGCGGGTTCACGACGTCGCTGACCGGTAAGTCCCCGCCGCTTGCGCTTCGGCACCGAATCCGGGCAAACGAATGCTCCGCGCCTCTCCGGCGTCACGGTGCGCGACAGTCGCCGGTGACGCCGCGACAGCCTGGCTCAGGCGCGCTGCCGCCGGCCTATGACCAGTGCACCAATCAGGAGCACGAACAACGACAAGGTAAACGGAACGGACTCGGGTTCGTTCGTGCCCAGCTGGCAGCCGGACGAGCTGGATCCCTTGTTCGACCGGCCGCGGGTGCGGGTCGGACGGGGCACGAATGTGGGGGACGGCGTCCCCGGTCCGACTGTGACCGGCGGTACGGGGGTCGGGACCCCCGGCAGCAGCGTGGGCGTTGGCGCTGGCGGTAAATTGTTGCGCGTCACGTTCCGCAAAACTGTGACGTTCTCGCCCTCGCCGTTGACAACCACCACATCGGGCAAGCGATTCCGCTGCGGGTTGAGGTCGGCCAGGGCGAACGCCACCGGGCCGCGGCCGACCGCAAAACGGCGCCCTTCCTTGAAACCACCGGAGCCGTCGCCCAGGAAGATCTCCACGGCGTCCGCCGTCGTACTGAGCGTTACCACATCGGCATGTTGGTCGCCGTTCATGTCCGCAGCCGCAATCGCAACGGGTTGTTCCGGCTCTTCGATCTCAGTCATTTCGTCGAAGTGTCCGTCCCCAGCGCCCGCGAGCACCTGTACACCCGGCGCCGACCGGCTGAGCACCGCCACGTCCGGCACACCGTCTTCGTTGAAGTCTGCCGCGGCGAGATCCGTGGCATCCTGAGTCAATTCGCTGAAGACCGTGCCGCCGACGCTGCCGTCACCGTTGCCCAGCAGGGCGTCTATGCCGCCGGGAAAACCCGTTGTGACGAGGATATCGACGCTGCCGTCCCCATTGACGTCCGCCGGAACCGCGGCCACCGGGCGGCCGTCTAGAAACACAGGCTGCAACGCACCGAAATCCGTGCCGTTCGCCAACAGGATCCCGAGTTGATCTGCCACCGGCTGCGTCAGGACCAGGTCCTGCAACCCGTCCGCATTGAGGTCCGTGGCAATCAGTCGACTGACCGCCCCTGCCACCGCAATCGGCTGCGGAGCGGCAAACCCACCACTGCTGCCGCGGAGTAACAAGATGGACTCTGCGCCAACGTTGGCCACGGCGCCGTCGGGAAGGCTATCGCCGTCGAAATCTCCGCTGGCGACGGCCACCGGCTGCGGCCCGGCTGCGAAGTTGCGTGGCGCACGCAAGCTGCCGCGCCCATTTCCGGTCAACAAGGAAACATCGTCGCCGCCAGTGTTTGCCACTAGGACATCGAGGAAACCGTTCCGATTGAAATCCGCCGTTGTCAGGGCCGCCGGCGTCGCGCCGGCCACGAAGTTCAACGCCCCAACGAATGAGCCGCGCCCGGCACCGCGCAGCACGCCAACCGTGCCGCCCAGGGCATTCGCCACTGCCACATCCACGTTCGTGTCACTGTTGAATTGACCCACAACGAGAGCGCTGGGGCCACTGCCAACCACGAAGCGGCTGGCCACTGTAAAGTCCCCACCTCCGGTTCCCTCGAGCAACACGACATCATTCGACCCCGTGTCCGCAACGAAAATATCCGCTGCCGTGTCTCCGGTACCCTCGGCGACCGCCAGCCCCGCCGGTGCCATGCCGGCCGTTGTCATGGACCGGCGTGTGAAATTGCCGTCGCCGCTGCCGCCCCACACAGAAACGGCATTATCGTCTCCTTGTGCGACGATCAGATCCGGTACGCCGTCTCCAGTCACGTCCCCCAATGCGACCCCGGAAGGGCCGCTGCCAGTCATGAGCGTAACGCTCAACGCAAACGACTGCCCCCCATTCGCGAGGAGCACGCTCACCGAGTTGTCGCCGCGATTCGCGACGACGAGATCAGCAAGCCCATCACCGTTCAGGTCGCCGGCCGTGATCGCCGCCGGCTGCGCACCGACCGCTACCGGAGCGCCGGGGCCGACCGAACGGTCAGGACCGACGGACACCAGAACCACACTGGCGCCGCCCGCGTCGGCAACCGCCAGCAGTCCCCCTACCGCCACGATGGCAACTGGCTCCACCGCCACCAACGTGTTTACCGGTTCGCCAAACGTCCCGTCGCCGTTGCCAAACAGGACCGAGACGGTGCCATCACCGGCGTTGGCCGTTGCTACGTCCAACAGCCCATCCTGATCAAGATCGGACAGCGCAACCGCCACCGGCTCCGCACCCACCGCAATCGGCGCGCGCGGCAGAAAGGCGCCAGTGCCTTTCCCCTGGAGCCATTGAACCGTCCCGTCGTCCCGGTTTGCAC
>JBHHYR010000019.1:0-33687 GCA_046757585.1 Binatia bacterium
TCGTCACGGACGGAGACGGCGCCACGAACCTGATCGAGGTTCACGTCCACGGCGCACGAAGCGGCCGTGATGCGCAGCGTGTCGCCGACACCGTCGCCCGCTCGCCGCTGTGCAAGACCGCTTTCTTCGGCGGTGATCCCCACACTGGCCGCATCGTGTGCGCCGCCGGCTACAGTGGCGCGGAGTTCGACCCGCGACGTCTGGACGTGTATTTCGACGCCGTGCAGGTGGTGCGCCGCGGGCAGGAAATCGCGGGCGCAGTCATACACCGCGCCGCGGCGATCATGCGCCAGCCCGAGTTCACGCTGACCATTGATCTGCACGCCGGTAGCGCCGCGGTACACCGGCTGATGTCGGACTTGAGCCTGGATTACGTCCGCTTCAACTCAGCCTATCGAACGTAAGGGGCGGGTGGCAACCGCTCAGCCACCCGCCGCCAGCGGTGTACACGAGTGCTCAGCTCGCCTTGTTTTTCGCCTTCAGCGCGTCGTCGATCATCTGCTTGACGGCGGCGAACCTGCGGTTTGTCACCCGTTTGCCGTTGATGAACAAGGTCGGCGTTCCACGCACTTGCGATTGCCGGCCTAACGCTATGTCGGCGTTGATCTCTTGCTGCACCTCCGGGGAGGCCATGTCCTTTTCGAACTTCGCCACGTCGAGACCAATCTGCTGGGCGTACTGCTTCAGTTTCTCGGCTTGCAGCTGACGCTGGTTGTCGAAGAGCTTGTCATGCATCCCCCAGAACTTGCCCTGTTTTTGAGCCGCAATCGCGGCCTTCGACGCACCGAGTGCAAAGCGGTGGATACTCGTGAGCGGAAACTGCTTATAGACGAACTTGACCTGCTTTGGGTAGGTTTTCACGACTTGGGCCAGCAAACTGCGGGCCTGAGCGCAGAACGGTCATTGAAAGTCCGAGAATTCCGTCAGGACCACCGGCGCATCGGCTGGACCTCGAAACGGGGAATTCCCGGCCGGAATCTTGTAAACCTTGTTGGGGTCGATTCGCGGCCGGGGGCGCGCAGCAGGTCGCGCCGCCACCTGGTTGACTTTCTTCTCAAGCTGGGCCAGCTTGGCCTGGATCTTTCGTTGGGACTCTTTGACTTTCTTCAGCTCTTCGCTGTTCGTCCCGCATGCGGCCACTACCGCCAGCATGCCAATGCCAATTACGTGCACATACCGCATTCAGCGTCCTCCTTACCCGGGCTCTGCCCACGTTTTCTTACAGCCATGCCAAGCGCTACGCTCGGCCGACGCTCCTTTTACCCGTATCGATGAAATGAGGCAAGCCTTGGACCCACCAGGCCGGTTCCGGCTCCGCACGCACCACCACACGAAGATGACGTTGCCATCACGGCGTCCGTTTCCTCCTGTCGCAGTCGGGGCTTCGCCACCGCGGCGCGCGCGGAGGTCGTCCTCTCGGGTTCTCATCCGATCCCAGTAGTCATGCGTGTCATCGCCGGCACTGCCAAGGGGCGGCGCCTGCTAGCGGGCCGCGGACGGGCGCTGCGGCCAACCGCGGACAAAGTCAAGGGCGCCCTTTTCAGCATCCTCGGAAGCCGCTTCACCATCGCGTCGGCGCAGTTGCTCGATCTGTTTGCAGGCAGCGGTGCCCTAGGCATCGAAGCACTGAGTCGCGGCGCTGCTGCGGTCACGTTCGTCGAACAGTCCGCTGCGGCGGCACGCGTGCTGCGCGACAATCTCAAGCGCTGCCGCTTTGAACCGCAAGCCCGGGTGCTGCAAGTCTCCACCCGCACGGCGCTCGCGCAGCTCGCCCGGGCACGTGCACGCTTCGATGGCGTCTTTGCCGACCCGCCCTACGGACGAAAGCTTGTGGGCGCCACGCTCACGGGCCTGGTCGCACACGGCCTTGTGCACCCGGGCGGCTGGGTGATGATCGAGCACCACGCCGACGAGCCGCCACCGCGCACCGCGGGTCCCCTGCATTTGACGCAGACAAGACGCTATGGAAAGACAGGCCTCGCCCTGTTTGTGGCACACACGCTCATGCCAGAAACGCAGAAGCACAAACCTCAGGTGGTGCGGGCTGTTTACCCCGGCTCCTTCGATCCCATCACCAACGGCCACCTTGACGTCGTGCGCCGGGCGCTCCTGGTCTTTGATCAAGTGATCGTCGCGGTGGCCGCCAGGGGCAGCGACCCCCACAAGGACGGTGCCCTGTTCAGCGCCCAGGAACGCGTAGCAATGATTCGCGAGGCCCTAGCAGATGCGGGCGACCGAGCAGTGGTCGACAGTTTCAGCGGCCTCCTGGTCGACTACTGCGAACAGGTGGGCGCACGTGTGGTCATCCGGGGCCTGCGCGCCGTGTCCGACTTCGAGTACGAGTTCCAAATGGCCATGATGAATCGGCACCTGAAGCCGACCGTGGAAACGTTCTTCATGGCAGCCGGGGAGCGCCATTTCTACACCGCGTCCCGCCTGGTCAAGCAGGTCGCCAGCCTGGGAGGCGACGTCCACGAACTGGTTCCCGAGCCGGTCTATCAGCGCCTGCTGAGAAAGCTCCGGCCCGGGCGCTAACCTCGATCCGAAAATGCACGGGAGATCGAACAGAAACTTTGCTCACAAAACACCGACATGGCAACCACCTCTTCCCTCCTTTCGCCAAGGGGGAGAGATTCGATGGCGTGAACCTCGGGGAACACGCCACCATAATTCTGAATGGCTGCGCGTAGGCTCTTCGGAAAAGCCGGTGGTGTCGAGCTCCGTGTCGTCATTCCCGTGACAAGCAAGCATGGCGACACCGGAAACGTGATTGTCGGACTGAGGCGAATTTCCACATCCGTGCGCACGAGCACCGGCCCAGCGGTCGCGAATTCACTCCCAGTATGATTTATTGAACGACGACGCCATGAAGCTGAGTAACCGCGTAGGCTTGATCAAGCCGTCGGCCACTATGGCGGTCACCGAAAAGGCGACCGCACTGCGGGCCCAGGGCGTCGATCTCATCAACTTGGGAGCGGGGGAGCCCGACTTTGACACACCACAGCCCATCAAGGAGGCCGCCGCCGCAGCGATGCGTGCTGGGCAGACGAAATACACGCCGGTGGGTGGCACCGATGCCCTCAAGACGGCGATCGTCACCAAGCTGCGCAGAGACAACGGCCTCACCTACGAAAAAAAGGAGGTGATGGCGAGCTGCGGCGGCAAGCATGCCCTGTTCTTGGCTTTTCATGCGCTCTTCGGCCCCGGTGACGAGGTGATCGTACCGGCGCCGTACTGGGTGAGCTACACCGATATGCTGGTGTTGGCAGGGGCACAGCCACGCATCGTGCGCACGAGAGAAGAGGATGCTTTCAAACTCACCGCGCACGCACTAGCAGCTGCGATCACGCCGCGCACGCGGGCGATCATCCTCAACAGTCCCAGTAACCCCGCTGGCGTCGCGTACGATGCTGGCGCGCTGTCCCCTCTCGTCGACGTCATCGCGCAGCACGGCCTGATTGTCATCTCCGATGACGTCTATGAAATGATCCTCTACGGCGGTATCCCGCGCGCCCATGTGCTCCAGCTGCGCCCGGAGCTCCGGCAGCAGACGCTGGTGGTCAACTCCGTCTCGAAAACTTACGCCATGACGGGCTGGCGCCTCGGGTACACGGCGGGGCCGGCACCGGTGATCAAGGCCATGTCGACCCTGCAGGGACAAATGACGTCCAACCCCTCCTGCATTGCCCAAGCTGCCGCGGCGCAGGCGCTGGCGGGCCCGCAAGACACGGTCACAACCATGACCCGGGAATTCGGGCGGCGCGCCGAATTCGTTGTGCAACGTCTCGGCGCGATCCCAGACATTCGCTGCCCCACACCGCAAGGCGCCTTCTACGTCTTTCCCAACGTCTCCGCTTACCTGATTGGTGCCAAGGGTGGGACGGGGCCGCGAACGGGAGACGAGCTGGCCGCGTATCTCATCGAGGCCGCCCACGTTGCGGTCGTTGGCGGCAGCGATTTCGGCTTCCCCGAACACGTGCGCATCTCGTACGCGAACTCGATGACCAATCTCGAACGGGGACTGGACCGCATGGAGGCCGCGCTGCGGCAGCTGCGCTAGCTACACCGGCCTGGTGTCCGGGTCCTCGTCTGCGAAGATCTCGGCCGTGAACACGAACAAACCGGTCTCCGGCCACCGCCACGCCTGCGGCGGCAGCATTGCCTTCCGGCACAGTTCAGTGAGCAGCGTTTCGCGATCCCAGTGATACAGCGTCGCGACCTGCGGCAGAAACACGCTGCGTCGTTCCCCGCATGTCAGGGACACGCCGTGCACGCCAGGGCACACTTGCTCGGATCGCGCAGGAACCAAGCAACTGAGCCGCGAGATCTCGATGCGTACGCGTGACAGCTCATCCAGGTCGAGCGGCTGGAAACGGGGGTCTGCAAAGGCGGCTGACCGGGCCATCTCCACCACGGTCTCTTGCAGCGGTTTCTCCGCATGCAGCGTACCGATGCAGCCCCGCAGGTGTCCGCCGCAGTGCAGGCTGACGAAGGCCGCCCCCGGGGCGTTTAACGCGCGGCTCGCAGTGACCTGGAGCGGAGACTCCTCGCCAACGAGCGCTGCGCGGATGCTGTGGCGTGCGAGCCGCAGCAGTGCCCGCCGCTCGGCGGGAGTGAGCGGCTCCAAGGTAATCCGCGGCAGCTCAGCTGTCACAGCGTGGCCGGCGCCCGGTCTGCTGATAGGCAAGATAGTCCCTCAGGATTCGGCCGTGATCGAAGGCCAACGGAGCCGGTAAGGACTGGGCACGGAACACGCCCGCCTCCGCGGCGTCGTCGCCAGCAACGGGGACTCCGCGTGCCACACCGATGAAGACGGTCGAAATCGTGTGCCGCCGCGGATCTCGGCGGGGATCAGAATACACGTTGAACAGCTCCGTCAGGGAGACATGCAGGCCCGTTTCCTCGTGCGCTTCACGCACAGCCGCCGCTTCCACGGTTTCCCCGCGTTCCACGAAACCACCGGGCAACGCCCATCCTGGGGGCGGAAACCGCCGCTTGATGAGAACGATGCCGCCAGAAACCTCGATGATTACATCCACCGTGGGAACCGGATGAGCGCAACTAGTCAAGCCGTGCAACTCTTAACACGACGCTCCGAAACGGTCAACGCGCCTGCAATGCGAGCAGCCAGCCAGAGGGCCGATTGTGTTTTGTGACAACTTTTGTAATAGGAACCCGCTAACTTGCACAACTCGGTGGCGCGCCGGCAGACAGGCGCCCCGCCGGGACCGGTGTTTGAGAGGCGGCGGGATACGCGCGCCGCGTCTGCCTTCGATGCGGCTCTGCCGCGGCAGGCGTCAGCCCTCACTGGAGCAAGCACGTGCATTGGAGGAGCTAGAGGATGGAACTACTGACGTCGCTGGCCGGTATCGCCGCGCTACTGTTTGCCTTGTGGAAGGGGAATTGGGTTGCCCGACAGGATGCCGGCACGCCCCGGATGCAGGAAATCGGTCGCAGTATTCAGGAAGGGGCGATGGCCTTTCTCAGCCGCGAGTATCGGGCCTTGGCCCTCTTTGTGCTCGTGGTGGCTGTCTTGCTCGGGGTGGCGGGAGCCCGTGAAGCCACCTCATCGTGGCTGGTGGCCGTGTCGTTCGTCACCGGGGCGTCATGTTCCGCCTTCGCCGGGCTCATCGGTATGCGCGTCGCCACCCGTGCCAACGTGCGGACAACCAGCGCGGCACGGCACGGGCTTGTCGGGGCGCTTACGATCGCCTTCGCCGGCGGCACCGTGATGGGCATGGTCGTGGTGGGGCTCGGCCTATTGGGTCTGAGCGTGCTGTACGCCCTGTACCAGCAACTGTTCTCCGATCCGGTGCGGGTCTTGAACGTCGTCACGGGCTTTTCGTTCGGTGCCTCGTCGATTGCGCTGTTTGCACGGGTTGGGGGCGGCATCTACACCAAGGCTGCCGACGTCGGTGCGGACCTGGTCGGCAAAGTCGAAGCGGGAATTCCCGAGGATGACCCTCGTAATCCTGCGGTGATCGCCGACAACGTCGGCGACAACGTGGGCGACGTGGCGGGGATGGGAGCAGACCTGTTCGAGAGCTACGTCGGCGCCATCGTCGGTACCATGGTGCTGGGAGTTCCTTACGGTGACAAGCGCCTCGTGTTGCTTCCCCTCATCTTCGCTGCCCTTGGCATCGCCGTGTCCATTCTTGGAACGTTCGCGGTGCGGACCCGTGAGGGCGGCAGTCCGCAGGCCGCGCTCAATCTGGGGACCCTGGGTGCCGGTGTCCTGATGTTCGCGTTCACCTACCCCGTAGCAAAGTTGCTTGTGCCGTCTGCCGTCCTACCACAGCACAATGTCACCGGCACGCTGGCGCCGGTGAGCGCCGGGGGGATCTTCGCCGCGACCATCGCTGGGCTTGCGGCGGGTATCGCCATTGGTTTTATCACCGAGTATTACACCGCCGAGTCCCGCGGTCCTGCACGTCGCATCGCCGCGCAGTCACAGACGGGTGCGGCGACCAACATCATCGCCGGATTGGGATTGGGCATGGCGTCGACGGCCCTGCCGCTCCTTTTCATCGCCGCGGCGATTGTGGCGGCGTTCTACTGTGCTGGTCTGTACGGCATCGCCGTAGCGGCGCTCGGCATGCTGTCGACCACGGGCATTCAGCTAGCGGTTGACGCGTACGGTCCCATCGCCGACAACGCAGGCGGCATCGCCGAAATGAGCCAGCTGGGGCCTGAAGTCCGCGGGCGAACGGACAAGCTCGATGCAGTGGGCAACACGACCGCTGCCATCGGCAAAGGGTTTGCCATCGGCTCGGCAGCCCTCACGGCGTTGGCGCTGTTCTCCGCGTTCCAATCCTCGGCGGGAATCGCCACCATCGACGTGAGTAACCCCTATGTAATCGCGGGGCTATTCCTCGGTGGGATGTTGCCGTTCTTGTTTAGTTCCATGGCCATGCGGGCAGTGGGAGAGGCAGCCTCCGAGATGATTGATGAAGTCCGGCGGCAATTCCGCGAAATTCCCGGCCTAATGGACGGAACGGCGCGAGCCGATTATGCCCGTTGTGTCGACATCTCCACCGCCGCGGCGCTCAAGCGCATGATCCTTCCCGGGTTGCTGGCCGTGGCGACGCCGGTGGTGGTGGGCTTCGTGGACAAGCACGCGCTCGGTGGTCTGCTCGCCGGAGTCACGGTCTCCGGCGTGCTCATGGCCATCTTCATGGCCAATGCCGGCGGTGCCTGGGACAACGCCAAGAAGCACATCGAGAGCGGTGCTTTCGGTGGCAAGAAGTCTGACGCCCACAAGGCGGCCGTCGTCGGCGACACGGTCGGTGACCCCTTCAAGGACACGGCGGGACCGTCGTTGAACATTCTGATCAAACTGATGTCGGTCGTCGCGCTCGTGCTCGCGCCGCTGCTGCGGTGATCGCTCAGCACTGCGGCATGCGGCTCCCCCGGCGAGCGCAGGCGGGATGACTCTCGTGAGACCGCGCCTGCCCGCCTGCTGCACGATGGCGGGCAGCGGGCACTGAGGCACATGGCACCTGGCCTCGGCGAGACGCTCCCCCTGTGGAGTGTCCTGCCCTTCACTGGGTTGTTGCTGTGCATCGCCGTCGTACCCCTGCTGGCGCCGACCTGGTGGGAGAAGCACTACGGCCAGGTCAGCCTGGCCTTTGGCATCCCGGTCGCCCTGTATTTCCTCTTCGCGGACCGGCCCGAGCTTGCTCGCACCCTCCATGACTACATCGCCTTCATCATTCTGCTCGGCACCCTTTTCGTCATTGCGGGAGGGATCCTGGTGCGCGGCACGTTCCCGGCCACCCCGTCGGTCAATACCCTTTTCCTCGGTTTCGGTGCAGCCATCGCCAACGTGATTGGCACGACTGGCGCAAGTATGTTGCTCGTGCGGCCCCTGTTGCGCGCCAACGCTGGGCGCTCCAGCCGGGCACACATCGTCGTTTTCTTCATTTTCGTGGTTTCCAACGTCGGTGGCGCACTCACGCCGCTCGGCGATCCGCCGTTGTTCCTGGGCTTTCTGCGTGGCGTGCCGTTCTTCTGGACACTGCATCTGTGGCCACAATGGTTGCTGACACTGGCGCTGCTGCTCGCAACGTTCTGTCTCATCGATCGCGCCCGCAGCCGCCGTGAGGCACAGCCGCCCGGCCCACAGCTGCGGTTCACCCTGCTGGGCACACACAATTTCGCGTTCCTGAGCGGTGTGGTGGGAGCGATGTTTCTGTCCTCTCCCCTGCGGGAAAGCGCGATGGCAAGCATGGGCGTGCTCTCGTACCTCCTCACACGGCAAGAGATCCATGTAGAGAACGGTTTCACCTTTCGTCCCATCACGGAGGTCGCAGTGCTGTTCATCGGCATCTTCATGACCATGATGCCCGCCCTCCTGATTCTCGAAGCGCGCAGCGCCCAGGCCGGCCTACATGAGCCGTGGCAGTTCTTCTGGATCACCGGAACACTGTCGAGCTTCCTTGATAACGCGCCCACCTATCTGACCTTCTTGGCGGCGGCCCGGGGCCTCAGCTTGCCCGCCGAAGTGGGCGGCGTTCCCACAACGTTCCTGGCGGCGGTGAGCCTCGGTGCAGTGTTCATGGGTGCGAACAGCTACATCGGCAACGGGCCCAACTTCATGGTCAAATCGATCGCCGAGGAAAACGGGGTCAAGATGCCGAGCTTCTTCGGTTACATGGCCTACTCCGGCGCCGTGCTGATTCCCGTCTTCGTGCTGGTCACACTCATATTTTTCCGCTAGCGCTGGTTGGTTTCGACAAAGTGGCCGCCTGAGCACCATCCGTGGGAACGACGTTGACAATACGGCGCGCGAGGCCGTATGGGGGGTCGCGTGCGCACATTCAGCCAGGCGGTCGCAGGCATCCTGGCCGCACTCGCGTGCCTGTGCGGCGCTTGCGCGAAGACGCCATCACATCCCCCGGCGCCTCACCTTCCCGGCGGAGAGGCCGGGAGAGTGCTGGCGCGGGCCCTCGAGGCGGCTGGCGGCTGGCAGCGCTGGATGGCGCTGCACGATTTGGGTTACGTCAATACTCTCACCCTGTTGGATCCGTTCGGCAATATCTCGTCCCAGAGCATCGGTTGGTATATGGCACCGCTGCATCGCGGTCTGCAGGCTCGGATGGAGTCTATTGGCCTGGCACACGAGGTTTCGCTCGGTATCAACGGTCCCGAAACCTGGATCGTTCGTGACGGTACGCTCGTCTCGGAACCCCGCCGCATCGAGCTGACGCGCTTCAACTTGGTAAGCAACTTGTTCTGGTTCTCACTGCCGTTCGCCGTCGCCGAGATGCCCGCAACTGTCACGGACCTCGGTGAAACGGCTGGGGAGGGAGCACTCCACTGGCACCGGCTTAAAGTCGTCTTCGAAGCGAGCAATCCCGCGGTGCCCGGTGACTGGTTCGTCCTCTACATCAATACCCGTACCGATCTCATCGACCGGGTGCAGGCACGCATGACCGCCTCGTTCCTGCGGCACAAGATCTGGGTCGGCAAGTGGCTCGACTACCGGGACTGGCACGGTTTGAAGAAGGAGCGCCGGCGCGAGTTCTTTCCGGCTGATCCGCAGGGCAGGATCATCGGCAATCTGGTTGCCGAGCAGCTCGTCGAACACGTCAGCCTGAACAATGGCTACGCGCCCGGACGCTTCGAGAAGCCTCCCGCGACACCAGCGGGCACCCCTGCCCGCGCCATCGCCACGCAGGAACCTGGGCTAGCGTCGCTCTCTACAAGGTCTCTGCCGAAAAGCTGAGCGACAGGTTGAGGCGGCTGCTCACGAACGTGCCGCGTTCGGATTTCGACACAAGGACATGATGCCCGCGTGGACACGCGAGCTCCACGGCACTGACGTAATCGCGGACGACCTGCAGCCCTTCCCAGCAAAGGTCGAGACAGGTATCCACCCGTGACCTGATGAGCGCGCGATCGGTCTCGCCCAGCTCGCGTGCAAAGCGGCGCCGCAGGCCGCGCCAACGGGCCACCACGGCCGGTTCCTTCGCATTCGCACACCCGCAGAGCACCTCCTCGTACGGCGTGTTCCACATCGCCCGCAGCAATCCCCGCCCATATGCACTGCGCGCTGGAAACTCGATGACCCGCTGCCATTTCGCGGCCCCGACGCGCGCGAGGTACAGATCAAGCTTGGAGACCACCATAAACCGGCCAAACCGGAAGCAGACGAAACGGTGCCCTTTGTAACAGCTCAGAATCTGTCCTCGACCGTGGAACAAGAAACATCCGGTCCCGGCATCGGGGCGAATCGAGGCGGCGCAGTACTGTTCGGGGCACTGCCGTGGAAAACCTCGGTGACTTTGCAGATAGCTGAGCGGTAACGAACGGTTGCGCTCGCGCAGCCCGCGACTGAACACCGCTCGGATTCCATACCCAACGAGCCGGCGCGTCTGCTCCAGCTGCTGGTCATCCTGAACACCGCCCGGCACAATCAGGGAACGTTCCCACTTGTCGCTCATCGTGCCGGCAACCGTACCCCGGGAACGCCCCGGCTGCAAGCGCGCGGGCTCGCAGTGCGTTGAAGAACAGGCGCCGTAACGCGGCACCGGGCAGACCTGCGGTGTCGTTTCCGCGGGCAACGGCGTGCACGCAGCTGCCTCACGAAGCGCGGCCGTCCAGCCATATGATTGACCCGCACGCGCCACGGCTTTACCCTGCAAGCACGCCATGACGTCGCTGGGGGAAGCCTTCGCTGCCACCTTCGCTCGCCGTGCAGCCGCCCCTGCGTTGCTGTACGACGGCAGAGCGTACTCCTTTGCTGACGTCGGCAGGCGTGCCACGGCAATCGCAGCCACGCTGGCACAACGGGGCGTGCGTCCAGGTGATCGCGTCGCGGTCGGACTCCCGAATTCGCCGGACCTGGTTGCCACTGCCCTTGGTGTCATCCAGGCCGGGGCGGTTCTGGTTCCCCTGAACCCGGCCTCCCCGGCCGGCGAAGTGGTACACATCGTGCGGGACTCGCGGCCAACGATCGCTGTGGTCACGCGGGCGCACGCTACGGCCTTGGAGCAAACGCAGCTGCACAGCCTGACCGTCGAAGTCGACGCGCTGCGCGCGGCACAGACCGTACAACGCGGCAGCCTTGCGATCGTACAGCCCGACGCACCGGCAGTCATCGTCTACACCTCCGGAACAACGGGACGTCCCAAGGGGGTCGTCCTCTCCCACCACGCGCTCCTGAGCAACCTGACCACCGTCGCACATGCCTGGCAATGGACGGAGCGCGACCGCTTGCTTCTCACCCTGCCCTGCTTCCACCTCCACGGTTTGGGCCTCGGCATCATCGCGAGCTTCCTCGTGGGCTCCAGCATCGTCCTGCGGCGGCGCTTCATCGCCGCGGAAACCTTGGCAGACGCGGCACGGGCGCAGGCAACAATGTTCTTCGGCGTTCCCACAATGTACAACCGGCTGGTCGCCTTGCCGGCGGCGTCGTTCGAAGCCCACGACCGCCTACGGATGCGCTTGTGGGTATCCGGCTCGGCCCCGCTGAGCGCCGCGACGTTTGAGCGCTTCCGCACCCGCTGCGGTGCTGCGATCCTGGAACGCTACGGGATGACCGAGTGCTTATTCGTCTTGTCGGCGCCCTACGAGGGCCCGCGCCGTCCTGGCGTCGTCGGCCGGCCACTGCCCGGGATCTCCGTTCGCCTCGTTGATCCAGATGCAGCCGATGGCGGGCGCTGTGTTGACGTCCCGGACGGCACCCAAGGGGAGATTGCGATCCGCGGGCCGAACCTGTTCAGCGGGTACTGGGACCGCTCGGAGGAAACGCAACGCACCTTCGTCGACGGCTATTTCCGTTCGGGCGACCTCGCGTTGCGGGAACCTGACGGCATGCTCCGCATCCTCGGCCGCCGCTCCGTGGACATCATCAAAACCCGCGGTTTCAAGGTCAGCGCAGTGGAGATCGAGCAATGCCTGCAGCGACATCCCCACGTCCAAGAGGTCGCGGTCGTCGGCGTGCCAGATCCCGACCAGGGAGAACGCATCGTAGCTGCGATCATGCCGCGGGCACACTCGCATGCCTCGGCCGACGCGATCCGTGCCTACGGGCGTGAACACCTGGCGCCCCACAAGATGCCGTCGGTCATCGTCTTCATCGAAGAAATTCCGTGCACCGGCCCCGGCAAGTTCAAGAAGAAGGAACTGATCAAGCGCCTATCCCAATGAGCACAAGCGGGCAGCCGCAACGTCCCGATGTCCGCGCGTTCGGCGCACTGGCCACCCTTGACCGCCGTGGCTTGGATGGTAAGAAAATCCACGTGCCGGATTCGAGTGTTACGGCTTCACGCTGGCATCATGCGTCCGTACCGGTCTCGACGGCGTGCCAGTCGTGAAGATTCGCTCGCGCTGAGCGTCTATTTCGTAACAACCTGGGGAACGCCGCCGCTGCTGGCCGGAGCGCAACGCGGGAGGGGAATGAGCCAACATGGATGCTGGAATCACCGCAGTGAATGAACGCGTGAAGGAAGAAGCCGCATCTCTGTACCGGCTTCGGGAGGAGATTGGCAGGGTCATCGTCGGCCAGCGCTATCTCGTCGAACGATTGATGATTGGCCTGCTGACCAACGGCCACGTCTTGGTGGAAGGCGTGCCGGGGCTGGCGAAGACCCTATCGATCAAGACCCTGGCGCAGACCATCGATGCGAGTTTTCACCGCTTGCAATTCACGCCTGATCTATTGCCCGCGGATCTCATCGGAACACTCGTGTACAGCCCGCGTGACGGCACGTTCAAGACCAAGAAGGGTCCCGTCTTCGCCAACATCGTGCTGGCCGACGAGATCAATCGGGCCCCCGCCAAGGTGCAGAGCGCACTGCTCGAAGCCATGCAGGAGCACCAGGTGACCATCGGGGACGAAACCCACGCCCTCCCGGACCCCTTCCTGGTCCTGGCCACCCAGAACCCGATCGAGCAGGAAGGTACCTACCCATTGCCGGAGGCGCAGGTCGACCGCTTCATGCTGAAACTGTCCGTGACGTATCCGTCGAAGGGAGAGGAACGACAGATCCTGGACCGGATGGCGTCGACCAACCATCAGGGAGACGCGAGCGTCGTCATTCACACCACAGACGTGCTGCGGCTGCGTAGCTTGGTCGATCAGATCTACCTCGATGACAAGATCAAGAACTACATCGTCGATCTCGTGTTCGCGACACGCGAGCCTGCAACGTACCACCTGGAGCTCGACCGGCTCATTGAGTATGGCGCCTCACCCCGGGCAACCTTGTACCTCACGCTCGCCGCAAAGGCGCACGCATTGTTGCAGGGCCGTGGCTACGCGACTCCCCAGGACGTCAAGTCGATTGGCCCGGACGTTCTGCGCCATCGGGTGATCGTGACGTACGAAGCGGAAGCGGAAGATGTGGATGCCGATGCCCTAATCAAGAGCGTCTTCGACGGCGTGCCAGTCCCGTGAAGAGGTGATGCCCGCGAACCCCGTCAACTCCGCACGCCTTTGGAGGCGCGGCTTTTGCGCTCCCGCAGGACCTTGGTGACCCATGCTGACCTCCGAGCAGATCAAGGCGGTCCGAAAGATCCAGATCCGCACCAGCCACCTCGTGAGCGACCTGTTCGCCGGCCAGTATCAGAGCGCCTTCAAGGGCCGCGGCATGGAGTTCGCCGAAGTCCGCCAGTACCTGCCGGGCGATGACGTACGTACGATCGATTGGAACGTCACGGCCCGCACCGGCATCCCGCACGTGAAGCGCTTCATCGAGGAACGCGAGCTGACTGTCATGCTCCTGGTCGATGCAAGCGCCTCAACGCACTTCGGCACGGTCAAGCAACTGAAGAGCGAGTTGGCTGCCGAGCTGGCGGCCCTGTTCGCCTTCTCGGCAATCACCAACAACGATAAGGTCGGTCTAGTGATGTTCAGCAGCCGCGTCGAGTTGTCGCTGCCGCCCAAGAAGGGGACTCGCCACGTCCTGCGGGTGATCCGCGAGGTGCTGTCGTTCTCGCCGCAGGGTCGTGGCACCGACATCGCCGCGGCGCTCGAGCACTTGAGCCACGTGAGTAAGCGCCGCTGTGTGACCTTCGTGATTTCCGACTTTCTGGACCCCGGGGCGCGGCTGGCGTTGAAAATCGCCAATCGCCGGCACGATGTCATCGCCGCCGTGCTCGACGATCCGCGTGACTTCGCGCTGCCCGACGTCGGACTGATCGAGCTGCAAGACGCGGAGAGTGGGCAGCGGGTTGTCGTCGATACGGGCGACAGCCGCGTGCGACGCGAGTTCGCGCGGCGAGCCGAAGCGACGCGGCTGGCGCGCGATCGCATGCTGCGCAGCGTGGACGTCGATGCCATTGCGCTGCGCACCGATCGCCCGTACACGCAGGCGTTGCTGCGTTTCTTTCGCATGCGCGAACGGCGGCACTGAACCATGAGCAGCCGCGTCGCACCGCTGCGCGTCCTGGCCAGTTGGCCCCGCTGGGTGGCGGACGCAGGAGGCCTGCGCGCGCGGCCGCGCCCGGACACCCCGCGCCGGCCCGCTCGCCTCTTGGCGTACGGCGTTCTGGCTGTCCTGGGGATCTTCATCACCAGCGGCAGCCAGGCCGTGGCACCAACCCCCAGCGCCGTCCCTCCGGTCACCGCGCGCGCGCGCGCCGACCGCAAACAAATCACCATCGGCGATCCGTTTCGTTACACCGTCCAGGTGTCGGCTGCGGCCGACACGGAGGTCATCGTGCCCGTGTTGAGTGGAACGCTCGGCGACTTCACCATCAGCGATTTCGGCGAGCTGCCCACCCGCAAGGAGAAGGGCCGGATCATCATGACCCGCTGGTACACCCTGACGACCTTTACCACCGGTGACCTGCTCATTCCCGCCCCGACGGTGCAGTATCGGACCGCGGGAACAGACTTGCACGAGGCGCAGGGCAACGACGTTCTCATCGGGGTCACCAGCGTGCTCGCGCAGGCCAGGAATGCCAACGACATTCGGGACGTCAAGCCGCCCGAAGAGGTCCCGTTCGACTGGCGGCCTTACGGAACCGCGGCCGGTGCGCTGATTCTGGCCGGCCTGCTTGGTATGGGGTTCTTCTACCTGCTCAACCGCCCTCGCCGCCAGCGTGTGCTGCCCTCCCGGCCGGCGCACGAGGTGGCGCTGGCGGCGCTCAACCGCCTACGGGCCCGACACCTCATCGATGCGGGCCAGTTCGAAGCGTACTACGTGGAACTGTCCACGATCGTGCGGCGCTACTTGGAGGAGCGGTTCCGCGTACGTGCTCCCGAGATGACCACTGAGGAGTTCCTGACGGCGGTGGCCCACGACGGCCGGTTGCTCGCGGCGCACCGCAGGCTGCTGGCGGAGTTTCTCGTCCAAGCAGACCTGGTGAAGTTCGCGCGCCACCAACCAGCCAAGCAGGACAGCGAGGCCGCGTACGCGGCGGCGCGACGCTTCGTCGAGGAAACGCGGCCGAGCGCCGCGAGCCAGCCCGACGCGGAGGCACAGCATGCGGCTGCATGACCCGTGGGCACTAGCCGCGGTCCTCATCGTGCCCTTGCTTCTCTGGGCCCAGCGGCATGCGCGCCGCGAGGCGGCGGTACGCTATCCCAGCCTCAGCTTGCTGCGCGCTATCCGTGCGCCGGGTACACGCCACTGGCGCTGGCTGCTCCTCGCGCTCCGTGCGGTCGCGTTGCTCCTGCTGGCCCTGGCCCTGGCGCGGCCGCAGCTCGGCAAGGCGGCCAGCAAGTTCACCGGCCAAGGCATCGACATCGTCCTCACCGTCGACCTATCAGGCAGCATGCGATCCGAAGATTTCACCCTCGGCGGGCGCCGGGCCAGCCGGCTGGCCGTGGTGAAATCCGTGGTCAAGGACTTCGTTGCCCGGCGTGAGGGCGACCGGATC
The DNA here is from genome assembly GCA_046757585.1 of Binatia bacterium. Lineage (GTDB taxonomy): Bacteria > Desulfobacterota > Binatia > HRBIN30 > HRBIN30 > JBHHYR01. The sequence goes on from JBHHYR010000019.1 coordinate 15,832, forward strand.
GGTCTCGTCCTTTTCAGCGCCCGGCCGTACACCCAATGCCCGCTCACGCTGGATCACGGCTGGCTGCTGCAGAACCTGGCCCGCGCCCGGATCGGTATGATCGAAGACGGCACCGCGATCGGCTCGGCCCTGGCGACGGCGGCCGGGCGCCTCGAACACTCGATGGCCAAAAGCAAAGTCATTATTCTCCTGACTGACGGCCAGAACAACGCCGGGAAGATTTCTCCCGCCACGGCTGCGGACGCCGTCAAGGCCCTCGGCATCAAGGTGTACACGATCGGGGCGGGCACGCGTGGCCTAGCGCCGTATCCGACACGCGACCTATTCGGCAACAAGGTGTACCAGCCGATCAAGGTCGATATCGACGAGGACACGTTGCGGCAGATTGCCCAGAAGACCGGTGGCAGGTACTTCCGCGCCACTGACACTGCCAGTCTGCAGAAGATATACTCGGAGATCGACCAGATGGAACGGACCACCTTCAGCGCGCCCCGGTATCTGGACTATGCGGAGCTGTACCCGTGGCTGGTGTGCCCAACGCTGCTCCTCCTCGGCATTGAGATCACCCTCAACCACACCCTGCTGCGGAAGCTTCCCTGATGGTCTGGCGGACCGCAAACCTCCTCTGGCTGCTCGCGCTGTTCCCGGCGCTGGCAGGCTTCTTTGTCTGGGCGCTGCGGCGGCGGCGGCAGGCGCTCCAGCGTTTCGCCGAGGCGCGGCTCCTGGGGGCGCTGGCCCCCGACCTGGACGAACGGCGGCAGTGCTGGCGCGCCGCCCTGCTCGTCGGGGCGGTGGCGCTCCTGATCGTTGCCCTCGCCGGACCACAGTGGGGGTTCCACTGGGAAGCGGTGCACCGCGAAGGCATCGATCTCGTCATCGCGCTCGACACCTCGCGCAGTATGCTCGCCGAAGACGTCAAGCCGAACCGCCTCCAGCGTGCCAAGCTCGCCGTCGAAGATCTTGTCAAGCAGCTGCACGGTGACCGCGTCGGCCTGGTGGCGTTCGCGGGCTCGGCGTTCGCGCAGTGCCCGCTCACACTCGACTACGAAGCCTTCACCGAAAGCCTACGCGCTGTCGACGTTGGCATCATTCCCAAGGGTGGCACCGCGCTCGCTCAGGCGATCACGAGCGGCGTCGCAGCCTTCGAAGGCCACCAAGGTAAGCACGAAGCCCTGATCCTCATCACCGACGGTGAAGACCACGAAGGTCACGTCGACGCCGCCGCAAAAGAAGCCGCGGACAAGGGCATCAAGATCTACACCATCGGCATTGGCACGCCGGACGGTGAGCTCATTCCAATCACTGTCCACGGCCAGCAGATGTTTCTCAAAGACCGCCAGGGCCAAGTGGTGAAGTCGCGGCTCGATGAGAAGACCCTCGAGCAAATTGCCACAACGACAAATGGCGCATACCTCCATGCCACCGGCCCCAGTCTCGGACTCGACGCCGTCTACAAGGACTACATCAGTAAAATGGAGAAGCGCGAGCTCGAGACCACCATGCAGAGACGCTTCGAAGACCGCTTTCAGATTCCGTTGCTGGCGGCATTCGCTGTGCTCGCCATCGAGCCGCTCGTCGGCCAGCGCCGCCGCGAGCGTACCGGCGTTCGCCGCCGCTTGCGCAGCTGGTGGAGGCGGGCAACATGAGCACGAAATGGCTGAACGTCCTGGCCCCGCTGGTTGCCGCAATCTGCTGTCTGGCGTGGATGAACCCCACCCGCGACCGCATTGCCGAAGGCAACCGCCTGGTCAAGAAGGGGAAGTTCGACGAAGCCATCAAGAAGTACGGTGAGGTTCTCGTCAACGACCCGGACTCGCCACTGCTGAACTTCAACATGGGCGTGGCGAAGTACAAAGCCGGCAAGTATGCGGAAGCAATCACCTCGTTCGCTCGGGTGCGGGCGGGCGACGATGCTCCGCAGCGTGTCGCTAAGACCGCATACAACGCCGGCAACGCCGAGTATCGCCTGGGCGAGGCCGCCGAAGCCACCAAACCGGAAGACGCCCTCAAGGCCTATGCCGGCGCACTGGCAGCCTACCGCCGCGCACTCGGCGCTGATCCCACCGACCGGGATGCCAAGTTCAACTACGAATTCGTCAGCAAGAAGATCGATGCCCTGAAGAAGGCACTCGAGGAGCAGCAGCAACAGCAGGACCAGGCGGGGAAGCCGAATCACGACAAGCAGCAGCCACAGCCGTCCGACAAGCAGCAGCCTGAGCAGCAGAAAGAAGCAGCCGCCCAGCAGCAAGCCTCGAAGCACAAGGCTGGGGAAAAACAACAGCCTGCGGCCTCGGCGGCAGCAGCCGGGGACCAGAAGAACAAGGACGAGATGTCGCCGCAAGAGGCAACCGCCTTGATCGACACGGCCAAAAACGACGAGCTACGGCCCGAGGAGTTCGCCCGTCAGGCCCAAGGCGCCGTCGTGGCCGAGCCAGCGCAGGATTGGTAATGCCGCGGTACAGGCATGCTGCTTCCTTCCCCGGTCGCCTGTCGAGGAGGGCGATCGTCGCCCTGATGGTCGGCTGCTTCGCCGGCGTTGGGGCAGCCCGCGCCGACCTCAGCGTGGACGCCAGGGTCAGCCCGCAACGCGCCGAGGTGGGCGAAGCGCTCACTCTCTCGATCACGATCCGCGGCTCGCAGAGCGTCGCGGCACCCGCGATCAACGACCTTGACGGCTTCGACGTGCAGTACGTCGGACCATCGACGCAGATTTCCATCATCAACACGCGCGTGACCGCCTCCGTGGAGCACACGTATTCCCTGCTCCCGCTGCGGCCCGGCCACTTCACCCTCGGCCCTTTCAGCGTTGCCTATCAAGGCAGGACATACCGGACGGCCGCCCTGGGTGTAGACATCGTGCCCGCCGCGAAGCCGCCTGCGCCGCCGGTGGCGAGGCAAGCCAAGCCACAACCGGCTCCCGCGGCACGAGGCACGGGCCCGCGAGCACAGCAAGCGTTGCACCTGGCGCTTGCGGCGCCGCGACGGCCCGTCTATCTCCACGAGCGCGTTCCCGTCGATGTCACCTTGTACGTCGGGTCGATCCGTGTCACCGACGTCCAGTTCCCGGCGCTCCCTGGACACGGGCTCTCGATTGACAAATTCGGTCAGCCCAGCCGCCGTGAGCAAGTGATCAACGGGCAACGGTTCAAGGTCCTGCACTTCCAGACCACGGTGATCCCGCTGCGCACCGGCCCTCTCGCCCTCGGGCCGGCAACTTTGCGGCTCAATGTCCTCGAGCGCCGTCGCGGCACTGTCTTCAACGACCCGTTCTTCGATCGCTTCTTCCAGAGTAATCTATTCACCACCCAGCGGCGGCCACTCGACGTGCGCTCCGATTCGCTGACGCTGACCGTGCTCCCGTTGCCAAAGACGGGGCGCCCGGCCGCCTTTTCGGGCGCCGTGGGGACGTTCACAATGGAGGTCACAGCGGCACCGACGCAGCTGAATGCCGGTGACCCCATCACGCTGCACATGGCACTTACGGGTCGCGGCAACCTGACCGACGCGCGTCCTCCGGAGTTAGCAAACAGCGAGGGGTTTCGGACCTATGAGCCCCGCGTCACCCGATCGGAGGGCGGCTCGAAGTCGTTCGAGCAGGTGCTCATCCCGCATGACGCGCAGGTAGAGGCGGTCCCGGCGGTTCGGTTCAGTTACTTCGATCCGCAGGCGCGCCGCTACCGGACGTTGCGGAGTCAGCCCATTGCTTTGGTGGTGCGGCCGCCGCAGCACGCGCAGCGGGCGGAAATCATCGCCGGCGGCGCCTCCGGGGCACGCGTCGCCGCGCAGGAAAAGCTCGGCCGCGACATCGTTTACATCAAGGATGACCCTGGCCATCTGGCCCGGCCAGCCGCCGCCTGGTACCGGAGCGTCCCGTTCCTGTGCTGGCAACCGCTACCGTTGCTGCTGCTTGCCGGGGCAGTGTGGTACGAGCGCCGCCGCGAGCGCCTGACCGGTGACCTTCGCTACGCGCGGTTCACCCGTGCCGGCAAGTCCGCACGCCGGGGGCTTGCAGTGGCAAATCAAGCCCTCGCCGGCCAGGATCGCGTGCAGTTCTATGACGCTGTCTCACGCACCTTGCGGGAGTATCTCGCCGCCAAGCTCGATCTGCCACCTGGCGGCGTCGATGCGACCAGCCTCGGAAGTTGCGGTGTCCCCGAGGCGTGCGCCCAGCGCCTGCGTGAATTGTTCGCAACCTGCGAGCAGGTCCGTTTCGCCCCCAGCTCCGGCGATGGCGACATGCGCGGCACACTGGCGCTGGCACAGGACGTCATCAGACAGCTCGAACGCGAATGGCGGCGGGGGCCTGAAAGACCGCGGTCTACCGTGCACGGGTCTCACTACCTCGCCACCACCGGCAGGAGGTAAGGTGTACAGAGCGCTGGCCAGCCGCTGCAGACCCGAAGCACCCGCGTCTCCCCGCTGGCAGGCCGTGCAGACCCTGGTGCCTGCAGAGCGGCTCCACAGGCCGCGCCGAATGCTCCCCGGCGTCTGCTGTGCGCTTGCCATGCTGTGGCTTGGTACGGCCTGTGCGGCACAGCCACCAGCCGCCAGCCCACAGACCACTTTCTTCCACGCCAACGCCCTCTATAAGGATGGCCAGTACACAGCAGCAGCGAAGGAGTACGAGCAACTGCTCCTAGCCGGTCTCGCGAGTGGTAACCTGTACTTCAACCTTGGTAACTCCTATTTCAAGGCCGGCCAAAAGGGGAAGGCGATCCTCAGCTACGAGCGCGCGCGGCGGTTCATCCCGAACGATCCTGACCTGGCAGCCAACCTGGCGTACGCACGGTCGCTTACCGGCGCGGAAGCGTGCGCGCCGCCGTTCTGGGAACGTCTGGCGTTTCCGCTCGCGCACCGCATGGCAACGGGTAATCTCGTGTACGCCACCAGCGCGGCCTACACACTGCTCGTGGCAAGCTTTGCGGTCTATCGGCTCTGGCGGCGACGCCCGCGCTGGCTGGTCTACACCACGACGGCGCTCGTGGTGGCGCTCGTTGTCACCGCCACCTCGCTCATCCGCCAAGTGCTGGCGGACGATTGGCAGCGGCAAGCCGTAGTCATCGCCACCGGCGACACACCGGCACGCTTCGAGCCCGCCGAGAACGGCACCGTCCACTACGTTCTCAAGGAAGGCACCCGGGTGCGGGTGCTCGACAACCGCGAAGGGTGGTGGCAGATCAGCCGCTGCGACGGTCACCGCGGCTGGGTTCCGAAAGACACCGTTGAGGAGCTGTAGAGTGGTGCTTCGCGAACTGTGCCGACCGTGCGCCAGCGGTTGCATCTTTGGCGGGAATCAACGATTCCTGACTCATGTTTACCGGAATCATTGAGGAGGTCGGCGAGGTCCTGGAGGTGCAGGCTGGCACCTTGCGCATTCGGGCCCCGAAGATCCTGGCTGACGTGAAGCCTGGAGATTCGATTGCCATCAACGGTGTCGACCTGACCGTCACCGGCATCGAGGGTGACTGTTTCACGGCGAACGTGATGCCCGAAACCTACCGGCGCTCCAACCTCGGCGAGTTCAGAGCGGGCAACCCGGTCAACCTCGAGCGCTCGGTGCGGCCCACCGACCACCTCAGCGGCCATATCGTGCGCGGGGTAGTTGAAGGGAAGGCCACCGTCGCGTCATTCGAGCCCGAAGACGACGCGATCATCGCCCGCTTCCGCACCCCACCCCAGCTGTTGCGCTACATGATCGTCAAGGGACCCGTCGCCATCGACGGCGCCAGCCTGACGATTGTCGACAAGACGAGTGACACCTTCGCCGTGTCGCTGGTGCAATACACCCAGGCACACACCAGCCTGCTACGAAAGAAGCCAGGCGAGTCGGTCAATATTGAAACGGACATCATCGCGCGTTACGTCGACGCCCTGTTGCACGCCTGACAGGAGCGCGACGTTGAACCGACAAGGCGTGCGCGGCAGGGTGACGGGCCAGCGCGTCGCTGATGGCGTCGTGCGAAGGCCCGGTGAACGCCAGGGGAGATCTGTTCGATGCGCAAATGGGTGATTCTCGCTGTGCTCCTGTTCGTGATCGCGGTGGTGGCACTGATTGCGGTCATGAACCTCAATGCGTACTTGAATCGCAACCGCGGCTGGCTGGCGGAGCAAGCGGGGGCGGTTCTGGGCCGCTCGGTCCATTTCGACGAGATCGGCATTTCGCTCCGTGGGGGTCTCGGGGCCCGGGTAACTAACTTACGCATCGCGGAGGATCCTGCCTTCGGGACGGGTGATTTCGTCAAGGTCGGACGGGCCGATGTAGTGGTGTACCTGTTGCCGGCACTCTTCGGCCGGTATGAAGTGAGCCGCATCGAGCTTGATGCCCCGGCCGTCACGGTGATTCGTACCCGCAAGGGCTTCAGCTTCGATTCGCTGGGGGGTGCCGCGCCGGCGGCGCAGCCGCAGGCGTCCGCTCATCCGGCACCGCCACCCACTGGCGCACCGGCAGGCGGGAAGGCGCTCCCCCTCATCGTATCGCTGCTGAGAATCCGCAACGGCGAGCTACGGTTCCTTGATCGCACTACTACACCTCCATCGAAGCTCGTCGTCGACCACCTGGACTTCTCTGCCTCCAACATCAGCCGGACCGCACCAGTCACCATCGATCTGGCCGCCGCCGTGCTCGGCGCCTCCGTGCACAACCTCCAGGTGGCGGGAACAGTAGGTCCCGTGGATGCTGCGGGTAACTACGGGCGCACGCCCATCAAGCTGCGCACAGCCTTCGGCCCGTTGATCATCAACCGGCTCAAGCGCCTCCCGCTGGTGGCAGGGGTACTGCCACCCGAACTTTCTTCTGCCGACCCAATCACAATTCGAACGACGATCAACGGCTCCCTCGCGGCCCCCTCAGCACGCGTGTCCCTCAATGCGACCGATGCGGCGATTGCCTACGGGACGCAGTTCACTAAACCCAAGGGGCTTCGGTGTGAAGTTGACCTCGAGATTACACAGTCGGCCGCAGCGTTGCGGATCAGGCGTCTCGGGCTGCGGTTAGCCGGCGCTGCGCTGTCAGCGACGGGTACAGTGACCCGCCAGCCGCCTACGGGGGTCAATCTGCAGATTTCCGCGGACGCGGTTCCGCTGGACGGCTGGGGCCGCCTGCTGCCCGCAGTAGCACCGTACCGGCTTGCCGGTACCCTCGATGTGCACCTCGCCGTCAAGGGCACGCTTGGGCAACGCGCGTTGCCGGCCCTCACCGGGTCGGTCGCCCTCCACGACATGAGCGCCCGGCAACCGGGAAAGGGGATCCGCATTTCCGGCCTGTCCACAACGATCGCCTTCAAGGGAACCCGCGTCGAACTTCCCCCCTCGCGCTTTTTGATTGGCGATTCACCCGTGCAAGTGGAAGCCATTGTGAACGACCTGAGAAGCCCGAACGGCACGTTTGCGGTCACGTCGTCCGCGCTGCGGGCCGCATCACTAGGCCTCACGAGCGAGGGCACCAAGGAGGAGGCAGTGCTCCACGACGTCGACGTGCGGGGAAGCTTCCGCTTGGCAGGAGGCGGGCCCGAGCTGCGCGTGACGTGCAGATCGGCACGCGGCCTGCTCCAGAACGTTCCCTACACGGCGCTCGATGCCACACTGCGGTTCCGCCGGCAGCGGCTGACGCTCGAACGCGTGACGCTGCATGCGTTCGACGGCACCTACAAAGGGAGCGGCTATTACGACTTGACCGACGCCAAGGCACCCGTCTTCTCCGTCCAGTCCAAGGTGCAAGGTATGACCCTGGCACCGCTCATCGCCGTCTCTTTCCCACGCGCGGCACAGCGGATCGCCGGGCGACTCGACACGGATATCCGCTGCAGCGGCAAGGGCGCAGGCTGGGACACGATTAGCAAGACGCTGGCGGGTCAGGGTCGCATGGAGGTCCGCGATGGAGCCCTGAAGGATGTGAACATCGCCGAGAAGGTGTTGAGCAGCGTCACCGGCGTCGCGGGTCTCAGCCAGCTGATCTCACCGCGGATCCGGCACAAGTACTCAGCGCTGTTCCAGGCCACGGATACTCCCTTTGATGTCTTGCGGGGAACTGTCGAGGTCACGGGAGGCCGGGCGCTCATCAAGGCCCTCGATCTCGGGGCCCGCGACTACGGCCTGACCGGCACAGGCTCGCTCACCTTTGCGAACCAGCTCGACTTCACGGGCGACTTTGTCGCGTCCAAAACCCTGACCGCGGATGTGATCAGGGACGTCAAGGAGGCGAAGTATCTGACCAACGCCGCCGGACGCCTCGAAATTCCCTTCCGACTCGACGGCACGCTGCCACACGTGCGCCCCCATCCGGACGGACGATTCATCGCGCGGGCACTCGAGCGCGCCCTGGTCGGCAAGGGCCTCGACACGTTGTTCCACGGCCACAAAAAGGGGACCGCGCCAACACCCGCCTCCGCAGAGGAGCTGCTGCGTCGACAGCTGGAAAAAGGCCTACACGGCCTGTTCGGACGCTGAGTCGCCGCCCGCGCGTGGATCGTTACTTCTTCCGCCAGGGGAGTGGCGCGGGTATCATCAAGCGGCTCGCGGCAATCCACCACTTCGAACGTTCCTTGAGAAAAATGGCCGAAAGATGGCCCTTGCGCGGTGCAAGCGCCTTGCCCTGCGGGTCTTGCACACCGGTGACACTGTACTCGCCGTCGACGAGTGCGACGTTGTTTGCGATGAACCAGACGGTATCGATGTCCAGAGTGAGATGGCTGTTCTTGAAAACGGTGGCGTGCTCCGCCCGGAGCAGCTTCTCAACCTCCGTCCGACCCTTTGCAAGCCGGCCATCAGGTTCCAGGTCATCACCGTCCACAGCCCACATATTGGCCATCGCTGCAACGTCATGCCTATTCCACGCCGCAGTGAAGTCGCGATACGTCTTGCGGATCGCTGCTTCGTTGATGAGATCGGACGGCGGGCTGCCCGTAAGCTTCTTCGGAGCGGCCTCACCAACTGCCGCGCACAGCAGCCCTACAAGCAATACTCCCGCATAGGCAAAATTTTTCATTCGTCGCTCCCTCGCCAAGAGCTTCTACTGCGCCCCGACGTCTCAGGTCAACCGCGCGCGCCCAGCTCGTCGGTACCGCAACTGCCCGGTGGGAACAATCGCAGACTTCTCCCATTGGGCGGCGTCGCCGCACGGGAGGCCGCATCCTGAGCGGCACCATTGCCCGTTCAAAATTCTCCGCGCGTGTTGTACCGAATTGTGCACCCTGCTAGCGGGGCACCGCCTGCTTGTGGCTGCCTGCCGCTGGCACGTTGCTTGCCCCTGCCCTCTTTTACCGAAAGGGAGGGATGAGGCATGCAGCTGATTGCCACGGGCAAGTGGTCGAAGGCGGATAAGCGGTGGAAGATGGTGGTGGCGTTACGCCGGCCCGCTCCTGATGCTTCCAGGTCGCGACGGGTGTCCGGGCGCGGCAAGGGCTCCCAGCTGCGACCTGGTGAGAATCGAGAATACTGACCATTCGTTCGGTCTCCCGCCCCCCCACCCGCCCGGTGAGACTGAGAGGTGGTACGGTCGCTCCTCGCCCGGCCACTTCGCTGGTCTCACCGGGCGGCCTCCGACCTGCGCGGTGGCGGCGCACCTTCGGAGCAGTCACGCGATGCCACTTGCCTTCTCAGGTGGCGCGTAGATCCGGATCTTGATGATCCGTTTGCACGTTGGGCACGGGACATCCTTGATCACTGGATAGCTCGCGATGCTTTTCGCCATGCGCCTGCTGAACTGCTCGCGCGCTCGCTCACAACACGGTTGAACTACTTCGGCCATTTCTCCTCCGGGAAAAGATCGTGATGCCGTCTGGTGCCGAGGTCAAGGAGTGCCTGGCAGCCTGCGCCGTTGGAACCGGGCGACGGCGCGGTTGTGCTCCGCAAGCGTACGCGAAAAGGCATGCGTTCCGTTCTTGCGCGACACGAAATACAGGTATGGCGCCGGTGCCGGGCTGAGCGCCGCCTTGAGCGCCGCCCGCCCTGGATTACAGATGGGTCCCGGCGGCAATCCGCGGTGCAGATAGGTGTTGTACGGCGAGTCGATTGCGAGGTCGGCGGCAGTGGGTGCGCTATCGATCTTCCGGCCGTAAACCGCCGTCGGGTCGGATTGCAACGGCATGCCGATGCGCAGGCGATTGTGAAACACGGCGGACACCAGCGCCCGCTCCTCCGCCCGCCCAGTCTCTTTCTCGATCAGCGAGGCGAGGATCACCATGGCCTGCTCGGTCATGCCCGCGTCGCGCCGGCGGCCTTCCAGTGCCCCCACCTGCTCGCGGAACCTCGCCACCATCGCGCTCAGGATCCGGTCGGGAGCCGTGCTCCAAGTAAACGCGTAGGTGTCGGGAAACAGATACCCTTCCAAGCCGCTTGCCGGCAGATCGAGAGTGCGCAGAAAGTCTGCATCCTGCGCCAGGCAGAGAAACTGGTCTGCCCCGCCGAATCCCGCCGCTGCAAGCAGGGACGCCACTTGGCGCAGTGTACTACCTTCCGGAATCGTCACGCGATGCAGCGCGGCCGTTGGCGAGCGCAGCAACGCCAGCACTTGCAGCGGCGAGAGCGGCCGCTTGAAGCGATATTCACCATGGCGGACCAGACGATCGAGGCCGTGCCACCGCGCCCACAGACGCAGGGTCCAGCCGTGCCGCACCACGCCTGCCGCTTGCAGGCGGGTAGTGGTGGTGCCAAACGGCTCGCCGGGTGCCACCGAGAGCAGCACACCACCGGGCGGCGGTGGCTGCGCCGCGTGCAGGTCATGCCAGACCCACGCTGCCGTACCACCACCAAGAAGAGCCAGCAGCGCTGCAAACGACAACGTGTAAGCCGCAACCCGTCGGCCTCTGCGGCCGACCACTCCGACTGATCCCTGCCCCACGGTCTCCCTTTTACGTTTTCCGGCGTGGCTGCGCCAACCCCCGCAGGCACAGAGGTGATCACCCCTGCCAACCGCTTCGCGTTGGGCTAGGATAGTGTTGGCGAGCCGCGAGGCGGGGAACGATGCGCAAGATCTTGGTGTGCCAGCATGTACCGTTCGAGATCCTGGGGACACTCGATCCGCTGTTCAAAGCTGCCGGCATGCGGATCCGCTACGTCAATTTCGGCCGCCATCCCGACGCCCAGCCCAGCCTGGACGGATATGGCGGGCTCGTCGTGCTGGGGGGACCAATGAGCGTCGATCAGGTCGATCGGCACCCGCACCTGATCACCGAACTCGCTTTGATCCGCAAGGCAATCGACAGGAACATGCCCGTTCTCGGGATTTGTCTCGGTGCGCAGCTGATCGCCAAAGCGCTGGGGTCCGCAATACACCGCAATCCCGAGAAGGAGATCGGCTGGTACGATGTGTCACCAACCGCGAGCGGGAGGGAGGATCCGCTCCTGTCACACTTTCGAAGCTGCGAGAAGCTATTCCAGTGGCACGGTGACACCTTTGCCACCCCGGAGGGCGCGGTCCATCTCGCTTCCTCACCGACGTGCGCGACGCAAGCTTTCCGTTACGGGCGCAACGTGTACGGATTCCAGTTTCATTTGGAAGCCGACGAGCGTCTGATCGAACGTTGGCTGCGCACCCCGGTGTTCCGCCGGGAGATCGAAAGCCTGCACGGTCGAATCAGCACGGAGCGCATTCGCCACGAAACCAGAGAGCATATCGGCCGCCTCAAACAGCTCAGTGACCGCACCTTCGGCGAATTCGTCAAACTCTGCGGCGTCCCCAACAGACGCCGACTCCTCAGCTCACGTTAGAGGGACGCGGAGCAGCCCGGCCGTTCTTCGGAACCCAACCGAAACACGGCCAGCGTAGCGCGGAAGCCCGCCGGCAGCCGTGACTCTCGACCGGGCTGCAACACCGAGCACGCACAGTTGAGCCGCGCTCCGCCTCCCCTGGACGCCCACTCGGAAACTGCGGGCATGACGGAACGGAGTCGAAAGGCCAAACTGGCCAGCAAAATCTTCGCGTGGCCACAAGAAATGGAGCAGTAGTAGCGCGGAGCACGCCTTTGCGCGAACGGAGCTTCCAGGAGAGACCTTCCGTTTGACGGATCTGCCCACCTTGCTGTAGGAGCTGTTCTATAAGATCTGGTTTACAGGGGGGGTAGTTCAGGGATGCAATGCCCGCAGTGTCGGCGTGCCAACCCGGACGACGCGAAGTTCTGCCTGCAGTGTGGCGCGTGTATGGCGCTGACCTGCGGGACGTGCGATACCGAGCTACCGGCTGACGCGAAGTTCTGCCTGCGCTGTGGTGCGGCGGTCGAGCCGCGCGCCCCCACAACCACTCCGCCGCCCTCCCCTGGGCCCGCGCTCCCGGCAGCGTTCGCTAACGGCCGCTACACAGTCCGGAGATTCCTCGGCGAAGGAGCGCGAAAGCGCGTCTACCTCGCGTGCGATACGCGGCTCGACCGTAACGTCGCCATCGCGCTGATCAAGACCGAAGGTCTCGACGAAACAGGCGCGACCCGCGTACGGCGCGAGGCTCAGGCGATGGGCCGGCTCGGGTCACACCCCCACATCGTCACCATCCACGACATCGGCGACGAGCACGGCCAACCATACGTCGTGCAGGAGTTGATGGACGGCGGCTCGCTCAGCGATCTCATTCGCGCGGCGCCCGAGAGCCGGTTGGAGATTTCCACCGCGCTCCGCATCGGTGGGGAGATAGCCAGCGCCCTCAGCTTCGCCCACCAGCATGGTGTCGTTCACCGGGACGTCAAGCCCGGCAACGTGTGGCTCACCACCGGCGGCCGTGCCAAGCTCGGCGACTTCGGCCTCGCCGTGGCCCCCGATCGCACCCGCCTCACGCAAGCGGGCGTCATGCTAGGCACCGCCGCCTACATGCCACCGGAGCAAGCACTGGGCGGCGACGTCGCCGGGCGTGCGGACCTGTACTCTTTGGGCGCCATGCTTTACGAAACGCTCACCGGCCGCCCCCCGTTTCCCGGCAATGATACGGTCAGCGTCATCTCCCAGCACCTCAACACCCCGCCGCTGCCCCCTGCCCTCCTCAACCCGCAAGTGCCGCAAGCGCTGGACACCCTAGTCCTGCGGCTGCTGGCGAAATCACCGGAAGACCGGCCGGGGAGCGCCGATGAGGTTACCGCGATGCTCGCGAGCATCGCGGCCGCTCCGCTCCCATCTGCCCCGGTGACGCTGGCCGAGACAGTCCGTGCCCGCGCGCGTACCACCGCCGTGCGTAACCCCTTCGTCGGCCGCGAGAAGGAATTGAGCCAGCTCAAAGATCGCATGGAGGACGCGATCGCCGGGCACGGCCTCTTGATGATGCTCGTTGGCGAGCCCGGCATCGGCAAGACCCGACTCAGCGAAGAGTTGGCGGTCCACGCGCGTCTGCGCGGAGCCCAGGTCCTGCTCGGCCAATGCTACGAAAGCGAGGGAGCGCCACCCTACGTGCCGTTCATGGAGGCGCTCCGGCAGTACGTAAGCAGCCGCTCGAACGACGACCTCAGACGGGAGATTGGCGATGCTGGGTCGGACCTCGCCAAACTGGTCTCCGAGATCCGAGCGCGCATCCCCGACCTGCCCCCATCGGCGGCCCGGGAGCCCGAGGCCGAGCGCTACCGCCTGCTCGAGGCGGTGTCATCCTTTTTAGTCAACGCGTCCCAACCCACCGCGATGCTGCTCATCCTCGACGACCTCCATTGGGCAGACAAACCGACCTTACTTCTACTGCAACACCTCGCGCGCCGCCTCGGCGGCAGCCGCATGCTGGTGGTCGGTACCTACCGGGACGTCGAGCTGGACCGCCGCCACCCGTTGGCCGACATTCTCGGCCAGCTGCGGCGCGAACGGCTCTATGAGCGCGTCCTGCTGCGCGGACTCGACCTCGCCGGCGTGCACGCCTTCATTGCCGCCCGAGCGGGGCTCACCGCCAGCACCCAGCAGAACATCCCCCAGGCGTTCGCGCAGACGATCCATGAGCAGACTGAAGGCAACCCGTTCTTCATTGAGGAGACGATCCTTCATCTCGTCGATACGGGTGCCGTCTACGTGCAGGACGGACGCTGGGTCGGCGACCCGGCCAGCATCGCTGATAACATTCCCGAAGGGGTACGCGAGGTCCTCGGCCGGCGCCTCTCACGCCTCAGCGAGACGACGAACCGGGCGCTGACGTTTGCATCCGTGCTCGGGCGGGAATTCGATTTCGATGTACTGCTGGCCCTGACCGAAATCGATGAGGGCACGTTGCTTTCCTCTCTAGAAGAGGCGCTGGCCGCGCAGCTGATCGCCGAGCACCGCGGCAGCAGCGGGCCGGCCTATCGGTTCACCCACGCGCTGGTGCAGGAAACCCTCTACGGCGAGCTGTCCCTGGGCCGCAAGCAACGCGTCCACCTGCGCGCCGGCCGCGCCCTGGAGCAGGCTCGCGCGACGCACCTCGATGCACTGGTCGGCCAGCTCGCACACCATTACTATCAGGGCAACGAGACGACCAAGGCTATCGATTACTCGCGCAGAGCTGGGAACGCGGCCGTCCGGATTTACGGCTGGGAAGAAGCGATCCGCCACTGGCAGAACGCCCTCGAGTTGATGCAAGAGTCCGCCGGCAACGAGGCAGAGCGTGCCGCACTCATGGAGGCCCTCGGCGACCTGACCTTCGTCACCGGCATCGACTACGAGAAGGGAATCGGGTTCCTGGAGCAAGCCCTTGCCGCGTACGAACGCCTGGGCGTCCCCGGGAAAGTCGCTGGCGTCCATTCCCGTCTGGGCCGGGGCATGGTGAGCTTTGGCGGCAAGCTGGACCTGAAACGGGGCGCGGCCCATCTCGATGCTGCGCGCACTATCCTGGAGCAAGACGCCCCCGGCAGTGCGGCCCTGGCATACGTCTACACGGGCCTCTGCACTCTCTACTTTTGGACTCTCGAGAACGAAAGAGGCCTCGCCTGTGCCCGCCGCGCGCTCGAGATCGGCGAGCAGCTGCACTCGCGGCCGGTCACCGCTCTTGCGTTGACCTTTCTCGGCTCCGGCTACGGACGCGCCGGCGAGTTCCGCAGAGCCGGAGAGTTCTTCGAGCGTGCCTACCAGATTGCCGACAAGGACAATCTTACGTTCATCGCCTTCATGGCCACGACCTTTCACGCCGAGATCCATTTCTTCCGGCGGGATCCGGCGACCGCCAAGGCCCTGCTGCAGCGCGAGCTGGACAAACCCCGGCTCGCCTCGGCTTCCATTATGCGCTCCATGTCCGCAGGCTTGCTCGGCGCGACTCATATACTTGCCGGCGAGATGCAGGCGGCGCGCCAGGTCCGGGAAGGCGGTAACGACTTCGTCCCCTTTCTGCGCCGGCTCGACTTCGTGGACGGACGGTGGGAGGCGGCCGAACAGCGCATGCTCTCTCAGAACCGGGAGGGCCAGCAGCTCGGCAGCGTCAATTACTCGCGCGTTGCCGAGGACGAGCTCGGCGACCTGTGTCTCCGGCGGGGCGAGTACAGCCGCGCCGAGGAGTACCTGCGTGCTTGCGTGGAGATCGATGAGCGGGAGCAAATTCCAGCAATGGGCGGTATGGATCATCGCGTCGTACTGGCACAGGTACTCGCCAAGACCGGGCGTATCGAGGAAGCGCGCCGCCACCTGGATTTCTGCACGCGCCGCCTGGCTCGCGGCGAGGATTGGGGCGGCGTAGCCGGTCGCGTTGCGCTCGCTCGTGCGGTGGTGCTCAGCGCCGACGGCCAGTGGGACGAGGCCACGCAAGCGCTAGACGAGGCCCTGGCCATCGCGCGCCGCTACGGCGTGCCGTGGGACGAGGCCGACGCTCTGCACGAGCGTGCCCGCTTGCAGCTCGCGCGCCAGGAGCAGGATGCCCGGGGTCGGACCGAGGCGCTGGGGTTCTTGGACCAGGCCATCACCATCTACCAGCGTCTGGGAGCGAAGAAGCACCTCGAGCTCGCCATGGCCGACAAGGTGGGGGCGCAAGGGCTCGACTCGGCCGACTCGCAGACCTCCATAGATATCGTCGCCGCCGAGGTGCGGCGCGAGCAACCCGATCTGCACTCACACGCCGCCCCCGACGGCACCGTCACCATTATGTTTAGCGACATGGAGGGTTTCACCGCGATGACCGAGCGCCTCGGTGACCTGCGGGCGCGCGAGGTCGTCCGCGACCACAACCGCATCGTGCGCCAGCAGCTCGCGGCCCACGGCGGCTACGAAGTCGAGCTGCAGGGCGACGGCTTCCTGCTCGCCTTCGGCAGTGCACGCCGGGCGCTGCTCTGCGCCATTGCCTTGCAACGGGCGTTTGCCGCTTACAGTGCACGGCATGCTGACGAGCCCATCCGCGTGCGCGTCGGGCTGCACACCGGCGAGGCGCTGCGGGACGCCGACAAGTTCTTCGGTAAGACAGTGATCCTCGCGGCGCGCGTCGCGGCGCAAGCGAAGGGCGGCGAGATTCTGGTCTCCTCGCTTTTCAAGGAGCTCACCGAAAGCACGGGGGACATCCGCTTCGGCGACGGGCGGCTGGCCGAGCTCAAGGGTATCGCTGAGCCGCAGCGGATCTTTGCGGTGCACTGGCAGCCACCGGGCGCCAGTGCTGAGTCGCGCCATCACGGCTAGCGATGAGACCCTTGGACGACCCAGCCACAACGAGGCGCTGCGCGTCCTGCGGAACCGTCAATCCGTCAGACTCCGACTTCTGCCTCGCGTGCGGGCAGCACCTCACGCTCGCGTGCCGCCACTGCGGCGCCGGCGTGCCGCCCGCCGCGAGGTTCTGTACGAGGAGTCGCTCTACCCGGAGGTAGAGTACGCCTTCAAGCACCCGCTCACCCAGGAGGTCGCGTATCAGTCGCAGCTTTCTGCGCGCCGCGCACGCGCTCATGCCGCGACGGCGCAAGGCATCGAGGCGCTCTGCGCCGACAAGCTGGACGAGAACGCGGCGCTGCTGGCGCATCACTGGGAGGCGGCTGGCGAGGCCTGGGCTGCGGCACGCTGGCACGCACGCGCGGCGCGCTGGGGGGGGGCCGGGCGCACCGATGGGAGCGCTGGAGCACTGGAGACGCGTGCGTGCGCTCACCGGCGAGCTGGAGGCGTTGCCGGAGGCCGGCGCCCTTTCGCTCGAAGCTCACGTCGAAACGGTGCGACTTGGCACGTACACCGGCCTGGAGGAGGGGGAAGTCGCGGAATTAGTCGGCGACGTCGATCGAGCCCTTATCCGGTCGCAGCGCGCGATCGAGCACGCCGAGCGCGCCGACAGCCCGCTGCTGAAAATTCTGGTGTACGGCGAGTACGGCTCCGCGCTCACAGAGTCAGGCCGGGCCGAAGCCGCCGTACAGAGTCTGGAGGAAGCCGTCGAAATCGCACGCGTCAGTGGCGTGGCGCACAACATCCTTGGGCTCCAGCTGGCCCGCTTGGCCGAGGCCTACGCGTCCCTACACCGGTTCAAGCCGGCGCTCGACTGCGCCGAGCAGGCGATCCAAGTCGCGCGGCGCAGTGGACACCGTTTGGTCGAGGCCCAGGCGCAGCTGACACTCGCGCGGGTCTTGCTGCTGACCGACGAGGCGAGCGCCGCGGCGAGCGTTGCCGCCGCGCTGCAGGAGTGCGACCGCCTAATCGAGGAGACCGGTGCCAGGGTTCTCGAGCCACCGCTGCACGAGGTGCGGGCACACCTCGCAGCGCTGCGCCGCGACCATGCGACGAGCGCGCGCGAGCTGCGCACCGCCCATGCATTATTTACCGAGATCGGGGCGACAGGACATGCGGCACGGCTGAGCGCTCTCGGACGGGACCATTCGGCATGAGCCTGCTGGAGATCATCCGCCGAGTGCGGCGGCACCTCGCGGAGAGCGGCCGCGCTGATCGAGCGCACGGGCGCGCGGACGGTCGCGCCCGCCCTCTGCGAATGGCGCGCCGAGCTCGCCGCCGTGCTCGGCGACGACGTGACGCGCGCGCAACTTC
>JBHHYR010000020.1:0-33234 GCA_046757585.1 Binatia bacterium
CTCCGATTGCGGTGCTCATTTTGTTGACCTCCCGTTCGTCCGTCGCCCTGCGCCGGGCCGATTTCACCCACCGATCTTCGGTCCCAGCCTTCCCGCTGCTCGACTGATGGCTGCGAGCGGCAGAAACAGCGGAATCGGCTTGGGGCGATCGCCCAGCAGCCCTGTGAGGCCTTCGATGGTTTCGAAGCCGTATCGCCGGTAGAAGTCGACGGCTTTCGGCTTGGCATCCACCACGACACCGACACACCCGACCCGCTCGGCCATCTCGTGCGCGAGCACGAACACGCACCGCAGCAGCTGGAGGCCGATGCCGCGACCCTGGTGAGTCTCGTCGACGGCCAGGCGCGCCAGTCTCAAGACCGGGAGTGGATAGCGTGGCAATCGCCGACGCGCGCTGAGCGGTAGGTTCTGAATCTCGATGTTCGCGGCGGACACGGTCGCGAACCCGACGATCGAGACATTCTCCACCACCACGTACGTCGTCCCGACGTGATGGCGAAACTGGTTCTGCCCCGCGTAACGGAGAAAAAAGCGGTCGAGGTTCGGATCGCCGGATCGGAAACGACTACGATCGTCGTCGGGACGCAGTCGCCGACACTCAACTACCGGCATCCACCCGGCTTCGCCGCAGCCGCTTCGAAAAGAGCTTCTTCATTGCGGCCGTCGGCTCGGGAGGCTTTCGGATTCGCCTGAGAATCCTCTCGCCCGTCTCACGAGAGACGACGATCCGGGCGGGAATGATTACGTCCGCGGGCAGCTCCTCGAGTGCCTCCAGGTGGTGCTGGAGTGCAGTCTCGATCAGATGCGCCTTCTTGAGCCCGTGCGCACGCGCGAAGCGCTCGAGTCGCTCCTTGGTTTCTCGCGATATATAGGCAGAGATCTGAGTCTGTGGCATGGTAATCGCCGCCCCTGGCCTTATTCTACAATAATGTATGGTTAAATCCAGCCAGCGTCAAGCAGACCCCGGAGCGGGTGCAGGACGGGCGAAACAACCACCCCTCGCCTGGGGCTGACCCCTACAGGAGCGGCAGAGATTTCGCTGTTCGTTCCTGTCGCGTCAGTCCGGCCGGGATGCCGTGTTGCGCGCGCGGTGCACGCGCTTGAGCAGCAGGTGGGTGTGGTTACCGGGACCAAGGAGCGGGAATGCGGGCCACCCCCGATGGCCCGGCGTTCATTGCAATTTCGTCGGGCCGTTCGTTTTTGGTCACCCGGTGACTGATCGGACGCAGCATCCGGACTGTCTCAAGTGCCCAACATAGCCGCCCTCTTCCACCGAGTTGGGCAATACGTGTCAGGACGGGGCGCGCCGTGTCCCCCGACTTCGCCTGGGCGTCACAGTGATTTCCCCTTTTTTCTTCGCAAAGTTACGTTCGCGGTACGGCCGGTCAGGGATGGCCAATTCGATCGGCCCGAGTGTCAGAAAGGTTTGGGAAACCGGGCGGCGATTGACGTCGACCCTCGCCATGAACCCACCAGCATGCGTTGTGCCATGGCATGGCTCTTGCGTACCACCCCAACAATGAGAGTGCTGATGCGCCGCCCGCCAAAATGCGACCCGAACTGGGATCGGTTCGTCTATGTCACACGTGAAGAAGCCGCCACGCGCAACCGCGGGCTCTTGGCCGTTGGCGCGGTTCTCGTCGTTGTGTTCACCCTGTTCGACGTCGGCCTCGACCCGATTCGCTGGCCAGTGCTTTGGACCCGCGTGGTTGTCAACGCTACCATCCTCGGTGCCCTCGGTGGGATCGCACTAGCTCTCGGCTTTCCCTGGGTACGCCAGCGAATTTTCGCGGTCCTGTTCCTGCTGTGTGCACTGGTCCTTGCGATGCAAGGATACTCCTTGGGCGCGGTCTCTCCAGCACCGGGCCGCTTAGCGTTCCACTACCTCTCGATCCTTGGACTCACCCTAGTCGCGATCCAGTGGTTTTGGCCATGGCAGCTTGCGCTTGGCGCAATCACGCTGATCCTGTTTGTGAGCACCATCTCGCGGGCCGATGCCGACTTCGTCTTCTTTACGGTCGCGCTCGCCGGCGCGACGCTGCTCACCGCGGCGGTAGCGCGAGTGCTGACGAAGTGGCGATTCGCGCAGTTCATGACAGCAGCAGAGCTGCGCCGAGCCAACGAGGAGAAGACACAACAAGCAGCGCAGCTGGAAGCAAGGAACGCCGAGTTGAGGGATCTGTTCTACATCCTGTCGCACGACTTGCGTGCCCCGCTCATCAACCTGGCCGGGTTTAGTCGTGAGCTCGAGGCGACTATCGCTACCCTCGATGGCTGCGCGCTGCAGCAGGCCACCGACAATGGCGACCGTGTGGGGGCGGTGCCCAGCCCTCGCTCACGGGAGCAGCTCAAGCAGGACGTCGGCGAGTCGCTCAGCTTCATCCGCCGCAACGTGACCAAGATGGAGGATCTCATCAACGGACTCCTGGAACTCTCGCGCATCGAGAACCGGCCGGTGCAACTGCAGCACGTCGACCTCGCCCGGATGGTGCAGGACATCGTCGGCGCGTTCCACTTTCAAATCAGCGAACGGCGGATAGATGTGCGTGTGAGCGCGCTACCGGTGGTCATCGGCGACCCCGTGCGACTCAACCAAGTGTTCAGCAATCTCATCGAGAACGCCATCCAGTACATGAAACCGGAGGGCCCGGCACGGATCGACGTGCAGTGCGAAACCCAGGCAGAGCACCACCTCTTCCGTATCCGCGACACCGGCATCGGCGTCGGCGTCGAACACCGAGACAAGATTTTCCGGTTGTTCACGCGCCTGGGCCATCACGGCGCCTCGGGTGAAGGCCTGGGTCTGACCGTGGTGAAGAAGATCATCGAGAAGCACGGTGGATCAATCTGGGTCGAGTCCGAGGTGGGGCAGGGGTGCACGTTCTGCTTCACCCTGCCGTGTCGCGCTCCGCGTTCAGCCGGCGACCCCGTCGACCTCTCGGCCAGGCCACCAGGTTCCGACGCCGAATCAGACTTCATTGCCGGTGGGCAGCGGCTCGCCGTGTGATAGTGCGGCAAGTGAAGTTAGGCACGTGGTGCGTGCCGGGGTGAAGCGAGGAAGAGCGTCGCGACTTCCTTGGTGCCTCAGTCGCAGGGCTTACCGACGCCGCACTCCCACTTGCTGCACATGGCGTCGCCCCGCGCGTTGTTCGCGAAGGTGTTGCCCGACCTCTCGAGGATCTCCGCGGAAGGCCAGGGGCATACGCCGAAATTCCATACGTACATGCCCCAGAAGTTTCCATCCAAGCGGTTGCCTTCGACCACGTAGCCCGTCGGGTGCTGCACGCCCTCGTCACTGACCTCGATTCCCGGTCCGAGATTGCCCGTGATCGTGTTGTTGCGGACGGTCACATCGCGGCCGCCGTCTACCCAGATGCCGCCGTCCCAGTAGTCGCCGTTGGCGTCGAGCTGGTTGGCGTGGATGGTGTTGGTCTCCACCAGTGCATCCGTGCAGTCCTCGACGAGCAGGCCGCCACCGATGTTGTCGTGCAGGTTGCAGTCACGGACGGTGATGTGGGTAGAGCCGAAGATGTCCACGCCGGTGCCCAGGATGCCCTTTGCTTGGCGGCCCACATCCGGACCGTTGGCGTAGGACTCGACGCCCTCAACTGTCACGCCTTCCATGTCCACGATCGATACGCCAAAGCCCTCTCCGTCTTGGTCCCGGTCGATCGAGTGGAAGCCATTGTCGTGCACCCGGCAGCCTCGCACGGTGACATTGGTGGCGATCACCGCCAGAAGCCCTTCGTCGGTGTAATTTTTCACTTCCAAGTTCTCGATCTCGAAGCCGGCGCTCTTATGAGCGGTGTCCTCGCCAATGATGCCGATGCCCACTGTCAGGGTGCGCCCGCCGTCGAGCACGGGCAGCGCCCCCTGTGGCCCCACCTCGCCGACGATCCGGATCGGGCTCTCGGCCTGCCCGAATTCGGAGAGGAGCACCGACTCGGCATAGGTGCCCAGCCCTACGTGAACCGTCTGGCCAGGCGCAGCATTGCACAGCGCGCGGGCCAACGTGCGTAGAGGGGCATCAGCAGTGCCAGGGTCAGCATCGTTTCCATCCGGCGAAACCCACACGTCCGTTCCCGGGGCGGGCCGCGCCAGCGCTCCCTTACAAACGGTGCCGCCGCGGTGGGGGACCCAGGTACGCCCGTTGGACGGCATCGGCGCAAGCGGAATGACGCGACTGGCTAGACGAGCGATCTCGGCCGCCAGACAGACCTGTGCCGCGGCGGTCGTGGTCACGTCGGCGCACACGCCTCCCAGCATGCCGGTGATTGGATCCTCGCAGCGTCGCTCGATACGCGCGAGCCGGGCGGCACCACGCCCGGGCGAACGCATCTCGCCTCGTAGAGCGGCCGTACACGAGCGGCCGGTGGCCACCGCGCAGTGATCACTGACCTTAGTGGGAAATCCGCCCGCCACAGGGTCGAAAGCGTTACCGTAACAGAGCGTCGCCAGCTCCGCGCACACCTGCTCCGTGTCAGCCCGGCAGGCTGTGCCCAGGGGGATCCGCGCCGCCCGCGAGAGGTCGAGGGCCGTGCCGCGGTGCGCGGCCCGACCGTAGGCTCGGCACGCGGCCCCTACGGCACGGCGCACATGCTGCGGATTCTCCAGCAGGCACGAGGAAGACTGCGCGTGCGCTGCCAGCGGCCCGCACACGGTTTGGAGCACGAGCACGAGTAACACGACCCCACACAAATGAAACTGCCTAACGAGGTACATGCGGCGCACCCGACCCACGGTACGGTCCTTCTGTACTCGCTCCGTCGTTGTTTGTCCAGCACGGGTATGCTGCCGAGGTTCGGGCGCCAAGGAAGGAACCCTAAGCCGGCAGCGTAACCGGGCTCTGCACTGGATGGGCATGGTCGAGATCTACCGGCAACCGTAACGGCGCGTGAGCATGCGTGCGGCGGCGAGACCCAATACCTCGTTGGTCCCGTCTTCGATGAGCGCGGCACGAGCATCGCGGAAGAGCTTTTCGACCACGTACTCCTTGCTGAGACCGTAGCCGCCGTGAATCTGCACTGCGGCCGAGGCCACGTGAAACGCCGCCTCGGTGCAGAAGACTTTGGCAGCGATCGAGTACTCCGTCGCCGGCGGCATCGTCTGGGCGTTGTACACGAAGGCCGCCCGAGAGAGCGCGCGTGCCGCTTCGACTCGCGTGAACATGTCGAAGAGTTTCGCCTCGATGAGCTGGTGCTCGCACAGCGGTTTTCCGCCCTGAATGCGTACCTTGCTGTAGGCGAGCGCCTCCTCGAACGCGGCCCGGGCGACTCCAGTAAACGTCGCGGCCATGGCAGCGTTGGCACCCGCAAGGATGCCGTCGGCGATTGTCTCGTAGCCGTCGGGTTCCATCAGCATGTGACTGCGAGGCAGGTATACGTCGTCGAAGAAAATCTCCCCTTGGTTGAGTGCTCGCTGTCCAAGCTTGTTGAGCGGGCGTCCCTTGGAGACCCCGGGCAGATCGAGCGGTACGAAGGCGACACCGCCGCCCGCCATACCCCGCGAAGGATCGAGTGACAAGAAGGTCAACGCATGGGTGGCGATGGTGCCATTCGACACCCAGGACGATTTCTGCCCGTTGATGATCCACCCGTCGCCGTGCCGCCGGGCGCGCACCTGAGGCTGAATCGAGGGGTCGGAAAATTCGGGTGTCCCGACGAGGAGGTTGTCGGACCCGTGGTCAGGCTCGGTCACCGCCCAGCAGCCAACCATGCGGGCCTCCTTGTCCTCGAGGAACGGCTTCACGTACCTGTCGATCAGTTCCTGATTCCCGGCAAGCGCAGCAAAGACGAATGGGAAGCCGGCGACACCGACGGCGATCGCAAAGTCGGCGCTTCCCCAGCCCATTTCCTCGGCCACCAAGTGCCGTTCACGCGGCGTGAGTCCCTGGCCTCCCATTTCCACCGGCAGCCCCTGGAGATGAAACCCCAGCCGGTAGGCCTGGCGGAAAACGCCCCACAACGGCGAGGCTGGCGCGATGACCTCTTCGGGCGGCAGAGGGTCGAGTGCGAGGCTCGCCGGGCGCAACACCTCTGCGGCGAACCGGTGGCTCGAGTCGCGAATGTCCCGCTCACGGTCGGTCAGCTGCAGATCGAGGTCGAGATAGCTCATGATCGTCCTCCCGTGGGGCACGCGGTTCGAAGCCTCACCCGGGCCGGCGCGCCTCTCGGTCCCAGGTCATCGGGGACACGCCGGCACGCTTGAGCAACGCCTTCTGCACCCGGTGCGTTTCGGTCTTGGGGATCGCATCTCGGAACTCGATGTAGCGCGGCACCATGAAGCGGGCCATGCGTGGGGCGCAGAAGGCGGCAAGCTCGGCAGGCGTGAGCGTTGCACCTGGCCGCCGCACTGCCACCACCATCACCTCGTCCTCACCGAGGTCCGAGGGAACGCCAAATGCGGCCGATTCGAGGACTGCCGGATGCCGGTTGACGACTGTTTCCACTTCAAAGGATGAGATGTTCTCTCCCCGGCGGCGAATCCAGTCATTCCTGCGATCGGCAAAGTAGAAGAAACCCTGGGCATCGCGCCAGGCGAGGTCGCCGGTGTAAAACCAACCGTCATGCACCTTGGCGGCGGATGCTTCTGCATCCTTTAAGTAGGTCACGCGGCGCGCGGTCGCATCGTCGACTCTGAAGACAAGCTCACCGACTTCGCGGGCGGCGCATTCACCGCCGTCCTCACGCACCACCCGTGCTTCGGTGCCCGGCGGCGGGAGTCCCATCGAGCCCTTGGGACCGTTCCCGAAATTGAAGAGCATGAAGCCGGCGCCGTCCACGGCGCCGTACCCCTCCCAGATGGTTACATCGAACCGCCGCTCGAACTCCTCCCAGGCCCACGCCGGGGTGGCGGCGCTGAAGACGAGGCGCACCGGGTTGTCCCGGTCATCCGCACGCGGGGGTTGCTTGAGGAGAATCGGGATCATGGCCCCGAGGGCGTTGAAGGTCGTGCCGCCGTAGCGGCGGACCTCGTCCCAGAATCCGCTGGCGCTGAATCGGCGCCCGAGCGCGACCGGGTAGCCGCTGTGGAGTCCCTGCATCACTGTCAGAAATAACGCATTGGCGTGGAAGAGCGGGAGGCAGGTGTACAGGATGTCGCCAGGCCGGTAGCCGAGCTGGGCAAACAGCGAGAGCCCGGCGAAGTTGAAGCCGCCGTGTCGCACCACCACGCCCTTGGGCAGACCGGTAGTGCCGGACGTGTACAGCACAACGGCCGTGTCGTTTGGGGTTGCTGAGGTTTCGGGACGTTCGCCTGACCCCAGGAGGCGTTCGATGGTGAGCGCATCAGCTGGCAGCAGCGCGTCGTGTCCCGCTGCGCTCCGATCGACAATCAGGTGGCGCAGGCGCCGCAGCCCGGCGCGTAACGGGAGGAACGCTTCGAGCAACTCGGCCCCGATCACGAGCGCCTGCGTCTCGGAGTGATCGAGGATGTAGGCAAGCCCGTCGGCCCGAAGCGCGATATTCACCGGAACGGCATAAGCGCCGATCTTCTGGGTGGCAAAGAACACCGCGAGCCAGACGGGAGAATTCCGCATCATGATGGCGATCCCGGCCCCAGGGCCGAGACCAGAGGCAGCAAAGCCATTGGCAATGCGGTTGGCCCAGCGGTCGAGGGCGCCGTAACTTAGGCGCTGTTGGTCGAACAACAGGAAGGTTTCCTCGCTCTTTTCGCGGGCTCGTATCTCGAGTAGCTCGGCAAAGGTCATGGACAACCCGACACGATTCACCCTCGCGCGGCGAAAATATGCACCCCGGCCGCACCGCCGAAGCCCTGGCAGTGCGTGAGCGCCAGGCCGGCGTTCGGTACTTGCCGCTCTCCCGACTCGCCCCGGAGCTGCTCCACCGCCTCGACTCCCTGGGCCACGCCGGTAGCGCCGAGGGGATGTCCCTTGGCCAGCAGTCCGCCGCTCGTGCTCACCTGCACCCGTGCTTGCGCGAGCCCTTGCTCGATGAAGCGCCCTCCGTCGCCGCGCGGGCACAGACCGAGATTCTCGTAGTGAATGATCTCGGCAATGGAGAAGCAGTCATGGAGCTCGACGCAATCGAGCTGCTCGGGTGCGATCCCGGCTTGCTCGTAGGCTGCCCGCATTGCACGCGTGTTGATCTCGGTGATGCCGGCCAGCGCATCACTCCCGACAAGCGGCGGGTCCGACTGGAGGACCGATGCAACAAGCCGGACCGGCTGGCGGGTTCCGCGTGCCACGTCGGCACTCGTGAGCACGGCGGCAGCCGCACCCGACGTCGTCGGGCAGCACATGAAGAGGCGGAGCGGCGCGGCGATCTCACGCGATGCCAAGACATCGTCGACTGTGACCGGATCACGAAATTGCGCGCGCGGGTTCTTCGCCCCGTAGGCTCGATTCTTGACCGAGACCATTGCCATCTGCTCCACGGTCGTTCCGTAGCGGCGCGAGTGCTCGCGAAAGACTCCAGCAAACAGTGCTGGCAACGCCGGCCGCCCTTCCCGGGCGACGCCCGCGAGTCGCTCATCACCGCCAGTGGGGATGGCGCCCCGCCCCATGACCTCGAAGCCGACTGCCAGAGCGACCGTCGCCAGGCCGGAACCGACTGCCATCGCCGCAGCACGCAAAGCGGTGGTTCCACTGGCGCAGGCGTTTTCTACGTTGAAGATCGGGATGCCCGTCATTCCTAAGCCGTACAGCACCTTCTGGCCGGCGGTTGATCCCTGGAGCACATGGCCGCAATAGGCGATTTCCACCGCCTCGTAGTCGAGGCCTGCATCAGCCAGCGCGGCAGTCACTGCCTCACGCCCAAGCTCGGTGACACGCGTGCCCTCGTGTCGGCCGAACGCCGTCATGCCGACGCCCGCGACCCAAACCTCGTGGGAAAACGGATCAGGCATACGACCCCTCCGCCCAACGCCGTCCGACGTTGCCGGTGACCGTCGGCCGCTTCATGACTCCGGCGCCTCGGACATTTCCTCCATGATGCGTTGGGTGATCTCGGTCACCTCGTCCCCGAAGATCGGTGGGATCTGGAGGGCACGGCCGAGGTACGCGAGTTCCGCCCACCGCCACGGGAGCGGCGCCGGTTCCTGCAGCATCCGCTCGCGCTTGAGCTGCTCGACCACGGCCGGATCGCGCGGAAACGGGTCGCCGTGACGGTTCAGGAAGTAAAGCTCCTCGAAGCGAGGGCGGGGGCGCTGGCCACCCGCCTCCGGCGACTCAGCCGGGTAGCCGACTGTCTGGACAACCAGAATCTTGGTTTCGTCGGGCAGGCCGAGAGCGCGCCGCAGCTTCTTCTGTGCCGGAACGCCGAGAAGGCAGGTGCCAAGTCCCTGCTCGAAGGCAACCAGCGTGGCCTGAGCGATTCCCTGCCCGCAATCCATTTCGGTCACGCCACCGGATTTCATCGTCTCGGCCGCGGCATCGAAGAAGGGAATCAGCGTCTCATCCAGATAGCGGTGGCTCGCCTCACGGTCGACGCCGGCCGCACCCGCATCCACCAGCTCGTGTAGGCGTTCGCCCTGCCGGTGGAGTGCTCTCCAATCGACGTACCAGACGATCAGAACCGGGGCGAGACGGAGTTGGAAGCCTCCAATGGCGGCGCCAGCCGGGAGCGCGTCCAGCACCTGCTGGGGCGCAGTCGCCCGTTCGATGACCACTGCCCGCAGGGCTCTGACGTTGCCCCAGAACGACGACAGCGTCGCAGCCTCGAGCATTCTCTGGATCTTGTTTCGTTCTACCGGCTTGTACGGCAGGAGGAAACGGATCGATCGCCTGCGTCCGATCGTTTCTCGGAGCTCCATCGTATCTCCCCTCTGGCAGTGGAATCACGGCCCGACGCCTCCACCGCGCACAGACCGTAGCCCCGTCGACCCGGCGGTGCGACGAAATCGGTCACCCAAAAGGCTGACTTCGATCACTCTTTTGGTGCGTGGTGCCGGTATGCGGGTGCAGCGGGTAAGGTTGGTACTGGTGAACGGCGAAATCGCCCGCCGGGCGGCCCGTCAGCGGGCGTCGGGCTCCGTCTGCACGTCGTGCGGCGGCTCTCCGCGAGCCACCCGTTTGCAGTTGTCGAGCGCCGCCGCGACGATCCGCATCACCGACTCGGCCGTGACGCCGGCCATGTGCGGGGAGAGGACGCAGTTGGGTGCCTGGCGCAGTGGATTGTCGGCGGGCGGCGGTTCCGGGTCGAACACGTCAATTGCGGCCGCCCCGATCCGCCCTGCTCGGAGGGCCGCCGCCAGCGCCGCGGCATCAACCAGGGCGCCGCGCGCTGTGTTGACGAGCACTGCCTGCCGTTTCATGAGCGAGAGCTTGCGCTCACCGATCAGGCCGCGTGTCTGCGGCGTGAGCGGTAGGTGCAGCGATACGATGTCGCTTTCGCACAGCAGCGCATCGAGGTCTCGGAACTCCACGTCAAGCTGCGCCTCGGTCGCGACCTCAAGGCGGGCGGCGTTGTTGTAGACGACCCGCATGTCGAACGCTCGGGCGCGCTTCGCCACCTCGCGACCGATGCCGCCGAAGCCGACGATCCCCAGGGTCTTGCCGGCAAGCTCGAAAACCCCGTGCTGCAACATCCCAAGATTGCCCCAACCGCCGGCGCGCACCAGGCCGTCGCCGTCGATAATCCGCCGGCTCGCCACGCCGGCGAGCAGTATCGTCATCTCGGCCACGGTATGCGCCTCGGCACCGGAGGAGGCGACTGTTGCGACGGGCACGCCAGCGGCGCGCGCGTGCTCGATATGGATGTGGTCGACGCCATGCCCGGGGACCTGGATGAGCCTGAGCTTGGGCGCTCGTGTGATCAAGCGCGCGTCAATCGCGGCCGGCGGTGGCGCAACGACGAACTCCACCTGAGCGGCGACGTCGTCGGGGATGTCGTCCTGACCGCGAAAGCCTTTGACGGTCCATCCTTCGCCCAGCAGGCTGCCGTAAAAGGCGGACCCCAACGATGGGTCCGATGGTGGCGGGATCAACGCGACGAGCAGCACAGGCATCTCCCGCGGGTCGGATGATGAGCACAAATCGTGCTCCTCGACCGGAAGTCAATCTCCTGGGTTCGCGGCTGACCGCACCCCGCGCATTCGATCGAGCACAGCTCACTCGTTTCAGGCAATCGATGCGCCCCCATCGACGATGAACGTCTGGCCAGTCACGAACCGCGACTCGTCAGAGGCGAGGTAGAGAGCGCAGTAGGCGATATCTTCCGGGTCGCCAATGCGGCGCAGTGGCGCAAGGTTCTCCATGAACTGGCGGACCTCCGGGTTCTCGTAGTTGTCCGACATGTTGGTGCGCACCGCGCCGGGCAGGATGACGTTCACCCGCACCTGGTCAGGCCCGTAGGCTGCAGCCATGGCTCGAGTGAGGGCGGTGATCGCTCCCTTGGCGGCGGTGTACGTGTGAATGGGGTAGCTGCTGCCGCGCACCGCGGCGATGGAGGCGGTGCTCAAGACCGATCCACCCCCGCGCTTTACCATTTCCGGGATGGCGTGCTTGCAGCCGAGAAAAACGCCGGCGAGGTTGATGGACAGCATGTAGTTCCAGTTCTCCAGGGTCTGCTCCGTGACATAGTTCTCGACGCCTTGGTGCAGGCCGTCGATGGCCGCGTTGTTGTAGACAAAGTCGAGGCGGCCGAACTGCTCCAGGCAGGCGTGGATCATCGCTTGCACTTGGTCCTCCCGAGAGATGTCGGTGTGCGCGAGAGCTGCCTGGCCGCCTCCGGCGCGGATCATCCGGACTGTTTCTTCCGCCCGCTCGCGGTTCCAGTCGGCTACGATGACGTTGGCACCTTCTCGTGCGAAAAGGATGGCACTCGCCCGCCCAATGCCCGACCCGCCTCCGGTAATCACACCGGCCTTGCCGCCGAGCCTCATGCCTTGCCCTGTACGGCGAGAGCCACGCGACCGTGCATGGCCGGTTCAGTAGTCCTGTCGACAGACCACTGTCAAGGCACCGTGTGCGGCGTCTGCTGCACTTTCACGAGGCCGCCGTGAGCGACTGGTCGGGGCCTACAGCTGCTGGCTCGGCGGGGCGGAAAATGAACCCTGGCCGGAGCAGCAGTACGAGCGCCGGGAGAAGAGTGAGCGCCGTCAGGGAACTCACGATCATCGTCGCGGGAATGAACAGGCCCATCAGGCGAAGGCCATAGAAATCCGACGGGATGCTGACGGCGAAACCCGCGCTCATCGCCACCGCGACGAACAGTACGGCACGGCCTGAAGTTTCCATCGTGGTGTGTAACGCCTGGCCGAAGTCTCGCGTAGCGTGGAACTCCTCGCGGAGACGGTACAGGAAGTATATCGCGTAGTCCGCTCCGATGCCGACGTTGATGGCCGCGATGGAAGCGCCGACCAGATCGAACGCTACCCGGGACCAGGAAAACAGGCCAAGGTTCACGATCAGGGCCATGACGATCGGCGCGGCGACATAGGCCCCCCCGAGAATCGTACGAAGCAGCAGACTTGCGACCACAATGATCACGAGGAGCACGATGATGATATTCAGGATCTTCCCCTTCACGGTATGTTCGTTCAGGGCGAGGATCGTGGGTCCAAATCCACCTGCGACCGAGACACGAATTGCGCGCGGCGGGTTCTTCTTCAGATACTGCTGCAGGCGATCGATCACGCGCCGAGTGGAGGCGGATTCCTCGCGGTTGAGGAACCCTCGAACCACGGCGTGACTGCGGGGTCGGTTGACGAATCGTTCGAACGCCGGGGAATCCGCGAGAAAGAAAAGCTGTGAAATGAGGCGCGCGTCATCCGGGAGGCCGCCCGCCGCTTCCTCCGGGGCAAACACTTCGTAGGTTCTCTGGAGAATGTCGGCGAGCGACGAGGCACGACCGACGTCCGGATCCGCCGCCATGGTTCGGGTCAGGCCGCGCATCAACCGAATCGCCTCGGGGCTTTTCATCGACCCTGGGTTACCTTCGAGAAGGATGGTGAGCGTCGTCGTGCTAGGAAAATGTTTCTCGAAAACCCCGAGGTCCCGGCCGACCGGTGTCGTCCTCGAGCGGTAGTTCCGCACGATGAAGTCCATGGTGAGCCTCGGGTATCCCGCGGCCGCCACGAGCGCCAGAACCACGAAGGAAGCAACCACGTAGCGCGGATGCCTCGATGCCCCAGCCTCCAATGGCCGGAGGAGAAGCCCGAGCCCATTCGAAAGACGCCCTTCCCCCCCCCTGCGCTCCCGGCGCGCGGGCCAGAGGGCTCGCAGAGCGATCATGAAGGTCATCTCGAGAATCACCGCGGCGAAGATTCCGCAGGCCACGCCCAACCCGAAATACATCAGCGTGGGAATGCCCAGGATCGAGAGAGCCGCAAACCCAGAGCCGGCGGTGGCCCCAGCCGCCATCATGACGACCCCAATGCGGCTGGTCGATTCGATGACTGCTGCCTCGCGATTGCCAAAACGCCACAGGTCCTCGTAGTAGCGCTTGAGCATTTGGGTGGAGTGGCCCGCTGCAACCGTCAGGACCATCACGGGCACGGCCGCAGTCCAGGCGTTCATCGGGATCCCCACATGCCCCATGAAACCCATGGCCCACGCGGTGGAGAGCAGTGCCGTCGCGCCGGGGATGATCACCCCCTGAAGCTGACCGAAGGCGAGGTAGAGCACGAGAAGGATCGCCACGACGGTAGCGGCGAAGTAGAGCTTCTGCCGCCGCAGCACCACCGCCTCTGAAGTCTCGAAGATCGGCGAGCCGGTGATCGCGATGCGGAGGTCGGGGGACTGGTACTTGGCGACCGCCGTCTCGACTGCGGCGCTGATCTGCGCGTCGGGCACGTCGTCGTAGAAATCCGCAAGGACCATTGCTGCCCGCCCATCCTCGCTGACCACGGTGCCGCGGAAGAGCGGCTCCCCCTGGTACAGCTCGCGGAGTGCCGTGATCCCAGCCTCATCCTGCGGAACGTCACGCATCAAGTAATCGACGGCCAGAGCACCGCCTTGGTTCTTCGGGACACGCACGTACGGAGAGGAAAGACTGACCACGTTCTGCCGAATGATGCCGGGCGCATTCAGGAGATCGAGCGTGAGATCATGAATGACCTGGAGCACATCCTGGCGCCAGATGCTGCCCGACTGCGGCACGACAGCGATGGCCACGAAGTTCTTGCCACCAAACTCGGTGCGGATCTTGCGGTCGATGATCACATAAGGGTTGTCAGCGGGAAGCTGCTTTTCGTTGTCAAGATCCACGACCAGACGCGCCATTCCAGAGACCACCACCCCGGTGATGACCAGGGAACTCGCAAGCACCATCCACGCGTGGCGAACGACGAATGCGGCATAGTGCTTCAAGAAAGATTGCATGCAGCGATTTTCTCGATCGGTGTCTCCGACTGGTGCATCAGTCCGGCCATCCTGCTCCCCGTTCCTGCCGCTCCGTCACCCGCCGGTGCCCTTCAGGACGAGCTGCCGATCGGTGAGCGTCTCCGGCGACCTACAGTACCCCCAATACCCCACTGCTGCCATGGGAGGTATGATACGTGTCACCTCCCACCTTGCAGCTTCCACTCGACTGGCCAAAGCGTGATAGCCGTTGAGGCGGGAACGGTCGGTTCACGTAGAGCCTCCGCTCCTAATGTTCATGCTGCCACCAATGCGGGGAACGCCCGGCACCTCTTCGCTCTGTGCTCTCGTGCCTGCGGTGTTACTCCTGGCCGTCCAGGAGCCGCGGAAAGTCCCGCGGGATGGTATACACGCCGCACTTGTAGCACCCGGCATTCAGCCCCACGTCGTAGGTCAGGTTGTACTTCTTCTGCAGGTGGTACAGCTCCAACCCCAACGAGAGATAATAGTATGTTCCGGGCGTTGTCTTGTTTTCCCACGCCGAGCCCGGCGCGATCGTCCAGGGGCTAAACGAGGGGCGAATATCGTGCCGGCACAGCCAGGCAAATCCATCCACCGTGGACTCCATCGCCTGTGCTTCGTGCGCGAAGCCCTCGGGAGCAGCCGTTTCGACACCGGCAACCAGGTTCGTGGTTGCGTTTCCGCGGCCAAAGATTTCCGCTGCCCGGCACATGTTCTCCAACCACCGGTCCCGGCCCACGTGCCTGGCTTTTCCCGGACAAACCACAGGGAACAGCTTTTCGTCCCACACTTCGATCGGGTGGGAAATCTGGATCGTTCCCTCCCCCGCCTCCCAGAGCCTGCGGGCATCCGCTTCGTCGAACGCCTGGGAGGCGATGAGAAACGGTTGCCCCTGGTATCCGTCCGCGCGGCGCAGGGCGGTGACAAGCTGGACGAAGTATTCGG
This sequence comes from Binatia bacterium, assembly GCA_046757585.1. Lineage (GTDB taxonomy): Bacteria > Desulfobacterota > Binatia > HRBIN30 > HRBIN30 > JBHHYR01. The sequence goes on from JBHHYR010000020.1 coordinate 15,227, forward strand.
CTTCCTGACCCCGGTCGAGCATTCCGCCCCCACTGAGGCAGAAATGCTGGATGTTTCCCTCTGCCGCTGCCGTGTCAAAGGTCTCCACGACGCGCTCGAGGTCGCGCGCAGAGCGTTTTCCCATTCCCAGCGCCCGATTCTTGTCCTGGGTGGGCACGATGGTGCAGAACCTGCACTGCTCACCTGTCGTGAAGTATTGGCAGAAGGAGAGGTTCAACACGGAAAAGACGCACTCTCCGTTTCCTCCCGCGACCTTGCACATCAGGGCGCCGTCGCGCGTGCGCCGGGTAAACCATTGGGGCCGCGGAGTGAAGAGGACCGGCTCGATGGCTTTCCCGTTCCGGTACAGGAAGTACTTTCCATCTCCCTCGTAGCGGATTTCGTACGGGCTTTCAGAGTCCAGCTTGATCAGCACGTTCGTGCCATCGGCCAGACAGAAGGTCTGCGGAACCGTGATCCAACCCTCGGTAACGTCTTCCTTTCTGTGCACGTCATCATGGTCCCACTCGAAAATGAAATGGATCTGTGGCAGAGCCCACTTGCCAATCCTTGTGAGCTCGGGGGTATAGCGCACCCCTTCTCGGAGCACATCCGCCTTCAGCACGATGCTGTGGGGAATGTCGGGCAACCTCTGCTGAAGCTCCTCGAGCCGCTCCGTGCCGTCACTGGCCACTTTCTCTCGAAGTGCGGTCTCTGGCATCGTCGATTTCTCCTCCGTGGGCACTTTGCACGAGAGTGCACCGTGCACCGCAAGTTCCGGCCCTGTCGGAACGGCGCCTACCCGGCTTGTTCCCGTGTGTACGCGGCGGGTTTGTCAGCCCGCAGCAGCCACTGAAAGTCAGCGTCGGGGCTCAGGTAACCGCAGCGATGGCAGGCGACCGAGTAGGGAGGCCGAGCCTCTCGTGGGAAATACATTCCATACTTTTCCAGGAGCCTGTGGTGCTCGCGCGCGACGGTCAGGAAATACTCGGTCGGCGGCACCTTGCCGGGTTCATAGAGGGAGCCCGGCGTGTTGCACCAGATGTGTGTGCGCGGCTGAATGCCGTTGTGCGCACACCACTCCAAACCAGTCACCACGGAGTCGATCGCTTCGGCGTAGGTGGCAAAGCCGCCCGACACCATCTCCACGCCCACGACGAACTGGCAGAGCACCCTGCCGCGGCCAAACCGCTCGACCGCCCGGCACAGTCTCTGCATCCACGCCGTACGTCCCACGTGGCGGTGCTTGCCCGGAACGATCTGCGGCCACAGCCGCGCCTCCCACACTTCCATGTTGAAGCACACTTCATCGACCCCTGCCTCTTGCAGACGTTCCTGCCCATCGTCGTCCAACGCGGTTGACATCACCTGCACCGCGACGTTGGCTCGAGTTTCGTACCTCACCCGACTGAGCCTCTGCACCACATCGGCGTAAATCCCAGCCTCCTTACTCTGGTCGCGCACCGTCCCGCCGGTCAGTGTGATATGACGAATCCCCGTCTCCTCCAGCGCGGCGGAGAAGCTCCGCGCGGCCGCTTCCCCCGACATGATCACATCGTGGTATCCGTCGCCCTTGGCGATGTTCTTCCCCACAGGGTTGAGACAGCAGAAGCGACAGATGTCTTCCGGCCGGTAGTGTGCGCAGAACCGGATGGGAAAGCCCAAGAGGCGGTCCGGGGAGGACAGGACGAAAATGCTAGCCATCGGCCGGCCGTTCTCCAGGCGGCGGGAGAGCCACTCGGGTCTCTTTTCGAAGCGGAGCTCCGTCAAGGGCTCCTCTTCAGAAAAGAGCCACAGGCTGCCGTCGTCGTGCTGGCGGATCTCGTACGGACTGGTATGGTGGCGGACGAAGTCATAGACGACTTTGGCCGTGATGCCTTCCGGGAACGTCATGCTGTGCGGCAGCCAGGCCCAGTTCTCACTCACCAGGTTGTTCTCGATCGCGCTATAGTCCTTGTGTACCTCTCTGTCCCACGGGAGGAACTCCGGGATGGCCCACCTGCCGATCTTGAGGGCCACTGGGGTAAATTTCACTCCCTCCCGCAGGACATCCGTTTTGATGACCACGGCACGCGGGACATCAGGAAACTCGTCGCACAGCTCGTCGACGCGCCGCATCGTTTTCACCTCCACCCTCAAGCGGCGGGGAACCGGTAGGTCTCCTGCACATGGATCACCACAGCGTTGTTCGGATCGGGAAGATCGAGGCCTTGCCGTTGCTTCGCCTTCGCTAGCGCCCTGGTCGCTATCTTGCGGTACATCTCCCCCGCGCCCAGAAGCTCGGCTGTGCCCTTGAGCTGGAAGAAGCGGCCGTGGTCGCCATCGACGATGCTGACGGCAATCTGTGGGTTTGTTTTCAGATTCTCACGGGTGTGAATCGATCTGAAGTCACAAAACGCGATCGTCTCATCGTCGAGCCACATAATGGACCCCTTAGGAGAAACGTTGGGGAGTCCGTCTCGGCTTGCTGTTGCCGCGTTGCAAAAGCGGACCCGGTCAATGAGATCCTTCATCTCCTGTGTCAGTCTAGCCATTCTGGCCCTCCTTTTTCGTCCGCCTGTGACGGAACTCGGTGGGGGGTGGTGTCGAAACGGCTCGCGCCGCGTAGTGGGCCCGCCTCCCTTCGGTTTCACTTGCCGAAGCGCAAGAGGTTTTGGTAGTCGAAGAGACTGGGACTGAGCTGGACCCTGTAGTCGAACGGAACGTCGTCGCTAGTCGGTTGCCCGGCAAGCGTGGCGCGCCGTTTCGGCAGGTTCTCCGCAATCACTACCGCAGCCGGATTGGTCGAGAAGTATATCTTGCCGTCGGGGGAGCTGTTCAGCGTGCGCGAGTTGAAGTACACGTTGAGCAGCTCGCCTTTCCAACCAAATTTTCTGTTCCAGGCGCCGTCGAATGTCTCTTTGTCGATGAGGAGCTGGATCCGGCCGTAGAGGTAGTACTTGTCCTTCGGCGTTCCCTCGATGATCCACATCTTCCGCTTGGCGAGGGCGAGGCTTACCGGTGCCCATGCGAGTCCCTTCCACTGCGAAACCTGATACCCGGCGTGTGGCACGTGTTTTCTCAACGCACGCCAGCCGCCTCCTGGCAGTGGCTGAAATGTCACTGCTCTGCGGAGACTATACGGGTCGACGAAACGTAGCATTTCCGTCTGTCCTGCCAGCTTCCAGGTAAAATCTTCAGGCTTTCCATCGAAGAAGGGCCCATCGTCCTGACTCATATCCGACCCCAGGAACCCGTCCGACCGGTTCGTGGGGCTCACCTGTCGCACCCGCCTGAGAGCAGGCACATACGCCCATACCAAGTCGCGTCTCGGGCTGCGAAAACGCCAGACTAAGCTCGCGGTACCCTGCAGGTCCGCCGGCTTCACCGCCACAGCGAGAAACTGCTGTTGCAGGTTTTGCGGATTGGGATGGGGGGCAAGGGCACGGGGTTGGCCGTCGTAATAAAGGAACCGGGTATCCTCAACCGCCCGGCGATCAAGCCCTTTAGGGCTCAGCCACTCCAGGACACTCACATTGTGGCTGTTGCCGTTGTACCAGTACTGATAGTAGTAATTCCACAGGATCTTGATTGCAGCGCCGCCGTCCGCGGGATCAATGGCAGGGAAGGGCAGGCCGATGATGTAGGGCGGCTGGTGCGCGCTGGCCTTGTCAATGATGGTGCCGTGATCGTTGACGGTGAAGCGGCCCCGGTTTTCTTCCGTGCCACGGCGGAAATCCTGGCCCCACTGCTGAAGACCCTCGGGCCATGCCATGACCGGGTTGGCGTACTCCCCCTTCTTGTAATGCTCCAGGATTTCTGGCGGCAAGAGGCCTTGTGCCTTCTGCCAGTTACGCGCATCCAGGACTTCGCCCGGCTCGAGGTTCCTCTGCGTATCGGCGCGGGCCGTGCCCAACGTGGCTCCGGCAAGCAGGACGCCTGCCAGGATCATGCTGCGCAACAACGGTTTCATACGGCCCTCTCTTCCCCGCGGCGGTCAACCTGGGCGCTGTGTCGGCTGGCCTGCATGAGGTCCGACTCGATGCTCACTACGCGGCACTTGCGGCAAGTGCTCTGCGGCAACGGAACCCGATGCTTCCGGTATAAGTCGCGTTGCATTTGTGAGATTTCGAGGAAGTACTCCGTAGGTGGTGTTGCCGAGGTCTCCCAGGGAGAACCCGGGGCAGGGGTCCAGAAGGTAAAGCGCGGCAGGACGCCGTGCTCCAGGAAAAACGTGAGGTAGGTCTCCATGGATTTCACGGCGTCGCCAAGCGCAGGGAACCCATGCGGCGGGACGGTCTCGCAGCCCGCCACCACCGTGGTGGTGGCCTTCCAGGGACCGAAGATCCTTGCCGCGCGCACCACCGCCGCGATCCACTCGTCTCGCCCAACGTGCTCCGCCTTTCCCGGCGCGATGATGGGGAAGAGTTTTTCCTCCCACACCTCCAGCGGGTGGCACAAGGTGATCTTCCCTTGCCCGGCGTCGTGCAGACGCCTCTGGTCGTCCTCTGCCAGGGCCTGCGGAATGACGTGCCAGGGGCGGTCGTCGTTGCCGAGCTGTCGCATCATTTGACCGAGGAACTGGACGTAGAGATCTGCCTCTCTCTTCCGGTCGAGGAGTCCGCCTCCGGTCAGGTTGAAATGGGCAACGGGCTGCTCGCTCGTGACTGCCTCGTACGTCTCGACGACCCGCTGCACGGTGGGTTTGAGGATCCGATCAATCCCCAGCTCACGCGCGTGGTCGACCGCGGGCACGATGCAGCAAAACACGCACTGCTGCTGCGTCTTGAAGTACTGGCAGTAGCTCAGTAAGGTGACGGCGAAGATGCAGTTGCGGCCGGCCGAGGAGACCACCTTGCACATCAGCGTGCCGTCTGCCGTCCGCCGCGTGAACCACTGCGGGCGCGGCTCGAAGTACACTTCCTCGATTGCCTCCCCATCGCGGTACAGCATGTAGCGCGCATCCCCATCCAGGATTCTGATCTCATACGGACTCTCCGCGGCGAGCTTGAGGATGGTCGTGGTCCCGTCACGCAGCTGGAACAGGGCCGGGATCAGCATCCAACCCTCCGCCACCTCCACCTTGTCGTCGAGCTGGTCGTGGTCCCAGTCAAAGATCATGTGCGTATGGGGAATCGCCCAGCGACCGATGAGGTTCAGGTCGGGAGTCCAGGCGATCCCTTCACGGAAGGCATCGGTCTTGATGATGGCCGAGCGCGGCATGTCAGCAAACTTCTCCTCGAGCTCGGCAATGCGAGCCAGGCCCCTCTGGCCGTTGTGGGTGGACATCGCTCCTCCTTTCCGCGCGGACGGGGTAGAAGCTGCTTAGACGGCTTTCACCGCTTCGAGGCTCCTCCGGTGCGTGATGTAACCGTTGTCCCGGAACCAGCGTACCGTGTCGATGATCGTCTCCTTCATGTCACGGAACGTGAGGCCCAACTCGCGCACTGCCTTCTCGTTGCTGTAATGGTACGTGAGATCCGCCATCCGAGCGCGCGAGAGACTCACGATCGGACGCCGGTGCGTGATGTGCTTGGAGATCAAAGGAGCGACGAGGCCCATCGGGTAGAGCAGCTGGTGCGGAAGGCGTACCGCCGGGGGGGACAGCCCAGTGACCTCCGCGATCAACCGAAAGAAGTCGCGAAAGCGGAGGTTGACGTTGCCGATGATGTACCGCTCGCCGACCTTTCCCTTTTCTGCCGCCAGAATGAGGCCCTTGGCGGCGTCGCGCGCGTCAATGAAGTTCAGACCTCCAGCCGGATAGCCGGGGACGCGACGGTTGAGGTAGGCGACGAGGAGCTGACCAGAGGGGGAGGGAATCGGGTCGTGTGGTCCAGTGAGGAACGTAAGCGCTACGTTTAGAGCCGGGCAGCCCCGCAGCGCCATCTTGAGCATCTCGACATACCCCAAGAAAAGCGAGATCTCCGCATGATTCGCGATGTGCAGCAAGTTGGCGATGGAATCCTCGTGCAAGAGTTCCCCGTTGCGGCTACAGCCAACGGAGGTGACGCCGTTGACATGGATGAACCGCTCGACCCCGGCTGTGGCGCTGGCCTCCATGAACCACCGCTGCCCAAGTACGTTGGCCTCGTAGAGGTCCTGAACGCGCTGAGACCAGAACAGCGCCCCAACGCTGAACACCCACTGGCAACCTTGTACCGCCTCTTGCAACGAGCGGCGGTCACGAAGGTCACCCGTCACGATCTCCAGATGGTCGAGCTGATTGATCAGCCGCCTGTTGCTGCTCCGGCGCGCCATCGCCCGTACCGTGTGGCCTTGGGCGAGCAGCTCCTCGACCAGGGAGTATCCAAGCAGCCCCGTCGAACCTGTCACCAGCGCTCGCATGTGCGTGTTGGCCTTCTGACAAGCACGATCATCAGCGAAATTAGATGACCTTCATCACGAATCCACATGAGCTTCGTCCTGCCGGCCGGGTTGCGCCCGGAACCAGTCCGTATGCGATCTGCGTTTACCGTCATTGCCTGGGCCGTCGCACGTCAGAACTGACCGACACTGGCAAGCACCGTGTTGAGCGGGGCGTTGGCGCTGAAGCCCCCGTCAATCGCGAACACCGCGCCGGTGACGAAGGCCGCGTCGTCCGAGGCCAGGAACACTGCCGCCCGGGCGATGTCCTCGGGGTGACCCAAACCCGTGAGATGCGCCCGTTCCACGTTGTGCAACACTTCCTTCGGAACGAGATCGGACCACATCACCTCCGTAATTCCCGTGCGCACGACCCCCGGGCAGATGACGTTCACCCGGATTTTTTGCGGCGCGTACTCCACGGCCAGTGCCCGGGTGAGCGCCAGGATCGCGCCCTTGCTGGCCGTGTAGGCATCTTGTCCGATGTGGCCGAGCAGCGCGGTTACTGAGGCGGTGTTGACGACTGCCCCACCGCCCCTCTCCGCGATTGCGGGAAGCGCCGCTTTGCAGCACTGAAAGACGCTTTTCAAGTTGACCCGCAAGATGAAATCCCAGTCCGCCTCCTCGATGTTGGTGATCATTCCGTCCTGGCCGAGCGGGGCAATCCCCGCATTGTTGTAGAGGATGTCCAGCCGCCCGTAGGTACGCAGCGCCGTTTCGACCACATCCCTCGCGACCGCTGCATCGCTGAGGTCCCCCTGGACGAACGCCGCGTTCCCGCCGTGCGCCTTGATTTCCTGCACCACCGCCTTGCCGTCGGCATTGATGTCTGCCGCGACGACGCGGGCACCCTCCGCTGCAAACAGCCGGGCTGCCGCCCGGCCAATGCCCGATGCGGCACCGGTGATGATCGCCACCTTCTTATCCAGCTTCATTGCCGTCCTTTCCGCTGCTCGCGATGGGGCGTGGCAAAGTACTCGATCCACGCGAAGCGCCGTCGCGTTCGCGTGGGGCCGTCGGCACCCACGACTTCCCCGTGGGCCCACTGCATGAACCCTTTAATCTGCGCCACGCGAGCGGTGGTGGTGAAGCGGTAGTGCTCCGTGCCCAACGTGATTGCCGCGCCCGTCGGAAAGCCATCAGCGCTACGCCCCATTGCGATCTCGGCACCGCCGACATGCCGCACCATCCCGTTGCGCACCAGGAACCCAACCGAGAATTCGCCCGTGCCGTCGACGGCCACGCCATACTCGCGCCCGCCGTCGTCGAACTCGTTGACGAACACCACCCAGTATTCTTCCAGCAGTCTGTAAATCTTGCTCTGCGTCCAGCCCACGCCAGGCGGGCCCCAGGCGATGTCCATGCCGCCGAAACCGCGCACCAGTCGGCCTTGCAGGACTCCCTCCACCGCACAGAACTCCGACGCATACAACCCGTCTTCGAGCTCGCCCGGGCAGAAGTACTCCATCGCCGGGCCGAGCGCGTTGAAGTGAAGCTCGACCTCTCCGCCAGCCTCGATATGGTGGTAGCGCTGCGGCTCGATGTCGACGGCGAAAGGGAGGCTACCTTTGGACGGGTACGAGCTGACACGCACGCGGCCAGTGTCAGGCTCGATGTCGTGCACGAGGATACCCAGGTAGAGGTTGTCGTAGAGACGTGGGGAGTCACGCCCGGTACCCCCTTCAATCTTCGACACCACGGCCAGCGTCGACGCCTCGACCTTGAATTCACGCGTGATCGCGTATTGCTGTCCGGACTCGTCAGCGACACACGACCACACCCACGTTGATTGATGCGTCAAGCCGTGCGGGCGGTAGGTGCGGTGGTACGTCTCCGGTCCAGGGGTGAAGGCGCGCACGATGGTCCGCGCGCCCCACCGTTGGTCGACCGCGTCGCGGCTCACAGCTCACCACCGGGGACGTACCGTCCGAGCAGCGGTGCCAGCGTGTGACGCGTGGCCGGTGGGATGGCTGCCGGGTCAGTCACAATGCTCGCAGCGAGGGCATTCGCGCACGGGCAACGGCGCGGCGGCCGCAGCGACGGCAGTGCGGTGCGGATGACGGCGATGGCATTGGCGAGGTTGCGGCGCATGACGTCCTGCACGGTCCCGATGTTCACTTCTGGTTCGCTCACTCGCCAGCAATCGTAGTCCGTCACCAGTGCCAGGGTCGCGAAACACATCTCCGCCTCACGCGCGAGTTTCGCTTCGGGGAGATTCGTCATGCCAATGATGTCCATCCCCCATTGGCGATAAACGTGGGATTCGGCGCGCGTCGAGAACTGCGGCCCTTCCATGCACAGGTACGTGCCGCCCCGCCGAACCGGAAGACCTTGCGACTGTGCGGCGCCGTAGAGGACCTTGCCGAGTGCCTGGCAGGTTGGGTCGGCAAAACTCACATGCGCGACGACGCCGTCGTCGAAAAAGCTGCTCGGTCGGCCCGCCGTTCGATCGAAGAACTGCTCCGGGAGCACAATCATCCCCGGGGGAATCTCTTCCCGCAGGCTTCCCACACTGGACACCGAGATGAGCCACTCGACGCCCAGCACTTTCAGCGCGAAGATGTTGGCCCGGAAGTTCAGCTGTGACGGGCTGATGCGATGCCCAGGCCCGTGACGGGACACAAAGGCGACGCGCACCCCATCGAGCGTGCCGCACACAACGGTGTCCGAGGGGCGGCCAAACGGGGTGTCGATGCGTTGCCGGTCGATCCCGGTCATTCCCTCGATGGCCTGTAGACCGGTGCCGCCAATGATGCCTACGACCGGACCACGCGTGCCCCTTGTACTTGCCCTACTGGTTTTCATTTGCTCTCCGGTCACACGGGCGACTGACCACCAGCCGGCTCAACGCGGGAACGCCTCGACCACGCCTCCATCGACGGGCAACGTGGCGCCAGTCGTGGGCGTCCGGTTGCCGGCGAAAAACACCACGGCGTTCCCGACGTGCCGCGCCGTGACGCGAGCGCGTAGGAGGTTGCGGTTGCGATAATACTCGGGCAACTCCTCAAACCTGAGACCGCGGCTGCGTGCCCGATCCGGTCCGACGGTGGCCCACAGACCCGAAGGAACGTCCCCTTCGGAGAAAATCGCGTCGGCGTTGATCATATTGACGCGAATGCGCTCCGCGGCGAGCTCGATCGCGCTGACTTTGCCCAGCTGGTGCCCGGCCGCCTTCGACGCGCTGTAGGCACCGAAATCTTTGCCGGGGCCAAACACGTTCTTGGACGAGTTGATGATGATGTTACCGCCAAGGCCTTGCGCCCGCAGCACGCGGATGCCCTCTTGGATCGTGAGAAAGGTGCCGGTGAAGTTGACCGCCATGACCCGCGCCAGCTCGCTGGTGGCCAGGTCAGCCACCGGTGCGACATGGGCGATGCCAGCATTCGCCACGATGACGTCCACGCCCCCGTACCGGCGGCAAGCCTCGTCGAACCCTGCTCGCACCGAGGCCGCGTCAGTCACATCCACTGTGATGGCCGTCGCGACCCCCCCACCGTGCGCCTGCTCGATGCGCTCGGCTACACGTGCCAGCTTCGTGGCGTCGATGTCGGTCAGCACGACATGGGCGCCGGCTTCGGCGCAGACTTTGGCGATCCCGTACCCGATGGCGCCACCGGCGCCCGTGATGAGGACGACTTGTCCGTCCAGCACCTGCTCTGACACGGCGCCGAGCTTCGCCCGTTGGAGCTTCCAACATTCCATCTCGCACAGATGCTCGGGCGACGCCGACTCGTACCCGCCCATCGCGCTCGCCAGCGCCTTGATCTGCAGCCCGTGCACGGTGAAATCCCCCGTGATACGCGCCTCCCTCTTCGTTCTGCCAAAGCAAAACACCCCCGAGCCCGGCAGAAGCACGACGCGGGGCAAGGGGTCGAGACCACCATCTCCCAGCACCGTGGCGCGGACGTACTCCTTCATATACGCCGCGTAACGGGTGACGAACGCGGTCACCGCTTGGGCCAACTGCCGCCGCAGCAAGTTCGCATCACCCCACTGCGGATCGGCAACATGGAGGGAAAAAGGCTTGGTCCGAATCACATGGTCGGGCGTGAGCGGACCGGTGCCGGCCAGGGCTGCCGCCTCCGCGCTGTTCACGAAGGCGAGCACGTCCTGGTTCCCTCTCCAGTCGAGCAACAAGCGGCGGTACGCCATGTCGTCGTTGTTGGTCCGGCTGGCCAGCAGGCCTCGCAGGATCGGGGCGGCTCGGGCTGCCAGTTCGGCCGCTGGAGCCTCGACCCGGTACTGCGGGGTCAACAACCGCTTCGGCCGCCGGGCCGCCAAGAATCTCTCGCACGCATCAACAATGCGGATGTGTCGTTCGTACGCCGGGCGAGCCTCTTCGCCGTAAGTGAACAGGCCGTGCTTGGCCACGACGATCCCCTCTACCTCCGGTCGCCTCTCGAAGGTGCGCGCTACTTCCTTCGCCAGCGGGAACCCCGGCGTGATGTACGGCAAGACTACCACGCGATCGCCGAGCGCCTCGCGCAGGCGCTCCTCACCCGCCGGCTGATTGCTGAGGCAGAGGAGCGCGTTGGGATGTGAGTGATCGATGAACCGCTGCGGCAAGAACGCATGCAGCAGCGTCTCCACCGACGGCGACGGCGCCGCCGCGTGCAGCCGGTTGACGCGCAACTGGTTGATCATTTCTGCTTCGGACAGCGCGTCGAGTCGGTACAGCCGTTTCAGCGGAGCAAGGTCCAACGCCGTGAATCCGGCCGGCTCGATCATCGCCAGCTCCGATCCCGACCCCTTGACGAACAAGGCCATGCTTTCGTCGCCGAACACCGTCTTCACGGGAACCTTGAGTGAGGTGTTGCCGCCGCCGTGTAACACCAAGGCCGGGTCCGCGCCGATCAGCTGCGAGGCATAGACGAGCAGCGCCATCTGCGTACCGTGCAGAACCCCCCAGCGTTCAATTGCTGCGGCGGCGTCGGCGTCGTGCCAGCGGCTTTGCATGATGCGTCAGCGGGGAAATACCTGGACGAAGCGGTTGAGCTCGATCCGTTCAAAGACGCCGCCCGTGACATAGGGGTCTTCGTCGACGATGGCCCGGGCAGCCGCCGGGTCAGGCGCGTCGAGGACGAGAACTGCACCGATGGAATGGTCCGTTCCGTCGCGGATCGGTCCGCCGTAGACGAGGCGCCCGGCACGGAAGAGCGCTTCCAAGTGCGCGAGGTGGCGCTCACGGTTGGCCTGCCGCCGCTCAGATCCGGCTGGCCCGTCGTGGCCTATGAACACGAACAACGGCATGGACACTTTCACGCCGCGGCGCTGCGCAATCCCTGGAAGAAGCGGAATGCGTCGCTGGCCGTCTTGTTCTCGTGGACGACCTGCCGCACGGCACGGATCATTCCGACCGGGTCGTCCGACTGAAAGATATTGCGCCCCATGTCCACACCCGCAGCCCCGCTGCGCATGGCCTTCGAGGCCAGCTCCAGCGCTGCGCCTTCCTCGATCTTTTTTCCGCCGGCGATCACGACCGGCACCGGGCAGCCCGCGACGACCTCTTCAAAGCCTTCGCAGTAATAGGTTTTCACCAGGCGAGCACCGAGCTCGGCCGCAATGCGACAGCAGAGGCCGAGGTACCGGGCGTCCCGGTTCATGTCCTTGCCAACCGCCGTTACGGCCAGCACCGGCATGCCGTAGTGCTCACCCACGTCGACCAGCTTGGCGAGGTTCGCAAGCGTCTGCCGCTCGTGCGCAGAGCCAACGAAAATCGATAAGGCGACCGCGGACACGTCCAGCCGTACGGCGTCCTCGATGGAGACGGTCAGCGTCTCGTTGGAAAGTTCGGTCAGGATACTGGTGCCGCCAGACACGCGCAGCACAATGGGGATATGACGCGTTGGATCGACGCACTGCCGCAATACGCCACGGGTGATCATCAGGGAGTCCGCGTGCGGTAATAATGGTGCGACGGTGTGACGCGGCTGTTCCAGCCCACTCGTTGGGCCGAGAAAGTACCCGTGGTCGACGGCCAGCATCACGGTGCGACCGGTTTCCGACGAGCTGATGCTTGCGAGACGATGCTGCATACCCCAGTCCATAATCAGCCCTCCTCTATCCGTACTTGCCCATTGCGTTCTGTGAGCTTCTGCGAAATCAGCGCACCCGTCCGGTCAGCTGGCCGCCGGCCAGAGGCCCGCCAGTGGTGATTACCGGTTGCGAAGCGAGAAGCTGGCACCTTGGCATTTCCCCACCGCCTCATGCGTGAAGAGTCCAGAGCCTGATCCTCCGCGTCCCTGATGATTGTCATCGTTGCCAACTCAGGCGTATCGCAGGAGGGACACAACCCGGCAGCCATCGAGACGTTTGCGGCCGCCGAGCGATTCGAGCTCCACGAGGAACGCGCATTCGACCACCTCGGCGCCGGAGTCGTGCACCAGCTGCACGGCGGCCGCAGCGGTGCCGCCGGTGGCAAGCAAGTCGTCCACGACCATGACGCGTGCCCCGGCCGGCAGGGCATCGTCGTGCATTTCGACTTCATCCACGCCGTACTCGAGCGCGTACCTGGCCGAGCGGGTCCTGGCGGGCAGCTTGCCTTTCTTGCGCACGACCACCAGCCCCTTACAAAGCTTGTAGGCCAAGGCGGCACCGAGGATGAATCCACGCGCGTCGATGCCAACGACGAAGTCCGGCGGTTGGCCCACATGCGGTGCCGCCAACACGTCAACGGCCCGCTGGAAGCAGCCGGCATCTCTGAGGAGCGTGGTGATATCGTAGAAACGAACCCCTGCCTTCGGAAAATCGGGAATTTCGCGGATGGCTCGTCGCAGCTGCTCAATGACGCTTCGCTCGATGGTCGGCACACGCTCCATCGGCCTGCTCCGTCCTCACCGCCTACGCCCGAGGCCGAGCTCGGCGGCGATGATGTTCTTTTGAATCTCGGTGGTCCCCCCGGCCACCTCCATGAGCTTGCTCTCGCGGTAGTAGCGCTGCATGTCGTACTCCATCGTGTACCCATAGCCGCCGAGGATCTGCATCCCGCGCGTGGCCACCCGCTGCGCCGTCTCGGCGGCAACGTACTTCGCCATCGACGCCTCTTTCGAGCACGGGAGGCCGCGATCCTTTTTCCAAGCCGCTAGCAGCGCTAGCTGCCGAGCCGCTTCGATGTCCACCAACATCTCGGCGACCATGTGTGCAATTGCCTGGAACTTCCCGATGGGCCGCCCAAACTGGTGGCGTTGCTTCGCGTAACGCAGAGCCAACTCAAAGGCGCCCAAGGCTGCGCCGAGGCCCGTGGCGCCCGCCCAGATGCGTTCTGCATCGAGCGTGGCACGCGCCACCTTCCAACCCCCGTTGCGCTCGCCAAGCATGTCGGTTGCCGGAACGCAGACATCATCGAACACAATTTCGCACGCGTGTACCGCCTGATGGCCGAGCTTCTTGATCGGCGTGATGTGCAAGCCCGGGCTGGCCGCGTCCACGAGAAACAACGTCAGCCCCTCGTGCGGCCGTCCCCCCGTCTCCGTGCGCGTCACCGTGAGAATGCGCTGGGCGACATCGGCGGCGCTGGTAAACATCTTGGTTCCGCGCAGGACGTAGTGGTCACCGCGAGCACGCGCCCTCGTCCGAATCGCCATGGCATCGGAACCGGCGTCGGCCTCGGTGAGGCTGAAAGCGACGATCAGCTCACCCTTGGCGATCTGTGGCAAGAACGTGCTTTTCTGCTGTTCGGTTCCCCCGACCAGCAACGCCTCGCCAGCGAACACCGGGGTCGAGAGAAGAGCCATGTAGATTGACCCGCTCACCTTGGCCAGCTCGGTCGCCACCAGGCAGACATCGACCCAGCTGCCACCTGCGCCGCCATACTGCGGCGGGAAGTGGAGGCCGGTCATGCCTAGGGAGGCGAATCGACGGTAGAGCTCGAAGGGGAACTGTTCGCGCTCGTCGAGCTCGCGGACATAGGCACTCGAGCATTCAGCCCGCAGGAAGTCTTCCACTGTGGTCACCATGAGCCGCTGCTCTTCGGTCAGGGCGTATTCCATTCCGGCCATGTTAGAGCCCGACGCTCCCTGCAATGCAGTCCTTGTCCGTTTCCGCACAGCCTGCCGCCGTCTCCAGTGGCTTGGCGTCGCGAAAGTAGCGCTGCATAGCGCAATCCCGGCGATTCCCAGTCGGTCCCAGTAGACGCATCCCGAGGGACACCGTGCGGCTGGCCGCTTCGGTGGCGTACTGCTTGGCGATCGCGGCCCGCGGCGCACAATCGTTCCCGATATCGGCGTACCACCCGGCGTAATACACGAGCAACCGCGCGGCTTCGATGCGCGTGTGCAACGCGGCCAGTGCGTGCTGAACGGCTTGGCTGTCTCCGATCGGCCGAGCGCCGTTGTGCGACCGCAGGGCATACGCCAGCACCTGCTCGAAGGCGCCTTGCGCCAAGCCGGTGCTGGCTGCTGCGACGACCAGCCGGCACAACCCCATGAGTGGTCCGAGGATCACCCGACCCTGATGCCGCTGGCCGAGCAGTGCTTCCGGCGGCACACGGACCTCAGCAATATCAACCGCACATGTCGTCAGCGCTCGGTCACCCATCTGATCTACAGGCGTCACACTGAGCCCAGGTGCGTCTCGCGGAACGTAAAACAGCGTCAGAGCGTCTTCGTCCTGCGCGGTCGTGGCGCTACGCGCCGCGATGAGCAGATAATCGGCGACATGCGCGCCCGGAATGAGCATCTCCATGCCCGTCAGGCAGTAGCCGTCAGGCAGAGCGTCCGCGAACGTGGCGATTGCCTCGAATCCCGTCGCCATCTCGGTCGCGGCGAACGTGAAGAGTGCCTTGCCCTCGACGAACTGTGACAAGAGGGACCTTTGCTGCTCCGTGGTGCCGTAGCGCATCAGCGCCCAGGCCCCGGCCACGATGGACGTGCCATAGGCCAGTGCCAGCGCCGCAGAAGTGCGGGCTAATTCCTCGCACGTGATTGCGAGCTCAACGACTGCCACACCGGCACCCTCCCCGGGGGCACCATGAAGTCCCGGCAGACCGCCGGCCAGCAGCTCTGCGTAGAGTTCACGCGGGAAGCGCGCTTCTTCATCCAGTGTGCGAACGTATTCAGGCGGGCAGTGGCGTGCGACGCAGTCGCGCACTCTCTCTCGCAGGAGATGTTGCGGCGCACTGAGGCTGAGATCGAGGGTCACTCCGCCCTCCGGCTCGCGTACCGCTTCCGCACTGCCTGGCGGCTCACCTTCCCCAGGCCGGTGCGGGGAAGCGGCACGTCGGTAAAGACGATGATCCGCGGAGCCTTGAAGTCGGCCAGGCGACTTCGGCAAAAGGCGATCAATGTGTCTGCCGGCAATGCCACACCCGTGCGTGTGCGGACGACCGCTGTGACCCGCTCGCCCCAACGCACGTCAGGCGACCCGATGACGGCGGCTTCTGCGACCCCGGGATGAGCGGTCAAGACATCCTCGACTTCGGCCGGCGAAACGTTCAGACCGCCTGACTTGACCATGTCGTCCTGGCGATCCACCAAGTACAGGTACCCGTCGCCGTCGAAACGCCCGATGTCTCGCGTGCCGTACCAGCCGTTTTGAGGCCTCAGCCGGTCCTGCTCCCTGTGGCGCCAATAGCCGAGCATGTTTCCAGGGCTCCGGATCAGAATTTCCCCCGGCGTTCCCGTTGGCACCTCGCTCCCGTCCGGCCCAACGATCCTCAGGCCGACCCCAGGCATGGGCTTCCCGGCCGATGCCAGTCGTTCCGGCCTGTCAAGCCGATGATCCGCAGGATCGAGACGGGTGCCGAGAATGCAGGTCTCGGTCATCGCGTAGGCTTGCTCGAACTCGCAGGCGAATAATCGCTGCGCGCGGGCGAACAGCTGTGGGCTCATGGTGCCACCACCGTAGTAGATGCGGCGCAGCCTCGGTGCCCGCCAGCCGGGCGGCGCAGCGTCGACAAGGAGTGAGATCATCGTGGGTACCAGGCCCGTAAACTCGATGTGGTCGTCAGCCAAGGTTTGCAAAATCGCCTCCGGGCTGAACGGCACGACAACGAGCAGTGCGCCGATTGCCAATGCATTGCAGGCCATGACGATCGCCCCACCCGCATACAGCGGTGCACAAACAAGCACCCGCGCCCCGCCTGCCACGTCGGGTGGAAAAGGGTTGCACTGCGCACTGGAGAGCAAGCCGCGGTGGGACCACATCACGCCCTTGGGTGTGCCAGTCGTGCCGCTGGTGTACGCGATCACAGCCAGGTCGTCGGGCTGGATGCTGACTCCGCAGTGCTGCTCGGGGGCGGTAGCCAGTGCGTTTTCGTAGCCGGCTCCAAACGCCAACGTCGGCCCGGAGAAGCTCGTTTCGGTCAAGAGATCGGCATGACCGACGAGGAGCGTGACGCCGGCGTCAGCAAGCAGCCAGCGCCGCTCCCCCGGTGTCAGCCGTTCGTTCACGGGGACGACCACGCCGCCGGCTGCGTGCACCGCGCAGAACACCTCCAGCCACTCGGGGCAGTTGCGTCCCAGGATGCCGGCTCTGCCCCCGCGCCGAAGTCCGAGGCGCCGCAGGACCTGTGCGGCGCGTTGCGTGCGCGCGTCGAACTCGGCCCATGTGCGGTGTGTGGGCCCGACAAACACACCCGCGCCGGGCCGCTCGCAGGCGCTGCGGCCGATGATGTCGATGAGGGTTCCCGGTGGGGTCATTTCCAGATGTCGATGCACTCGCTCCACAAGCCGCTCTGCTTGATCAAGCGTCGGCGCTCCCGTGCAACGCGCAAGAAGTACTCCGTGGGCGGCGTCTGCTGGTTCGCGTAGACCGAACCTGCTTTGGGCTTCCAGATCGTGATCATGGGGACGACGTCATGTGCGATGCACCAGCTGAAGCCTTCGCACCACGACTCGACAGCCTGGTCCGGGTCGCGAAAGCCCCCGTCCGCGACCAGCTCCGGACCAAGGACGAAGTTGGAAGCGACATGACCGCGCCCGAAAACCGACACCGCATCGACGAGCCGCTGAAGCCACTCATCACGTCCAACCCAGCGCGCCTTCCCCGGGACGATCTGCGCAAACAGCCTTGGTTCCCACACCTCGAGATTGTACGTCACACTCGACACGCCCGCTTGGCGCAGCGCGAGGGACCCCTCCCGGTCGAAAGCCAGCGTTCCCCCCAGAAACATCGTCTGCGCGCCAGCTTGGTCGCGAACGTCTTTGAGGGCAGCAAAAATACGGGCGTACATGGCGGCTTCGCGCGAGTCGTCGCGCAAGCTGCCGCCGGTGAGAATGAGAATCCGAACACTCTCCTGCAGCGCGGTGCGATAGGTTTCGACAATGCGGGGGATTTTGATTCCCATTTCCCGTTCGATGCCAACGTCGCGCAGGCCACGTGTCCCCGCGACCAGGCTGCAGTACTTACAGCTCTCGCCGTCGTTGAAGTACTCGCAGTGCCGCAGGATGCAGCCTACCAGCACGTCATACCCCATGAGCTGAATCACGTTGGACATGAGCGTGCCGTCGGACGTGCGCTGATCGTACCAGTGGGGGCGCTGCTGGAAGGAGATTTGCTCGAGCGGCGCCCCGTCGCGCAGCAACCAGTACCCGCCGTTGCGCGCCTGGATTTCGTACGGGCTGCGCGAATCGAAGCCGATCTGGATGAGCGTGCCGTCCGTCAGCGTGAAGCCGTAGGGAGTCTTCACCCACCCCTCGGCGAGCTCCTGCACGTCACTGTTACTGGTTCCGGCTGCGAGCCGGCGCACG